>NZ_JBVFXW010000002.1:0-172744 GCF_055522395.1 Psychrobacter sp. TPE 89C | reverse complement strand
ACCTGATCCCTTCCCGAACTCAGAAGTGAAACATCGTTGCGCCAATGGTAGTGTGGATTCGTCCATGTGAGAGTAGGTCATCGTCAGCTCTCTATACTTAAAAAGAGTCACCCTTAATTGGGTGGCTCTTTTTTTTATCTTTTATTCCTAGTAACCTACGCAGCAAATCCTATTGAAAGGTGAACAAGGAGTAACGACTGTCTCCCAGACAGTCGTCCGCAGTGCAAGACGAAAGGCTATGCCTGTAGATATCTCTTGCGCTGCCTTGAGGAGGAACAATCGAAACACCGTTTCGCCCGACGCAAGACAAGAGCTGTGCTCGCAGTTAGCGGTGCTTTGCTTTAACGGCGCTCTCCTCGTTCGTCAGCTCTCTATTCTAAAGATAAACCCCCAACGCTCACGCGTCGGGGGTTTTCTTTTGCCTATAGTTTGAGGGAAAATAGCTAAGGTACGAGGCATCGAGCAAAAATGCTGGGCAAGTTCAACCCAACGCACATACTATCTCCTTCATCGTTGAATAATGTATCAGCTTGACACCACCCAGAAATAAAGCTACATTTTTGTTAGTTCTAAAAAGGAATCTATAAGGAAATAGATATGTATAGAGCACCTGTAGCGGTTGTCATTGGGGCAGGCGATGCCACTGGCAGCGCTGTTGCAAGACGTTTTGCAAGAGAAGGTTTTACCTTATGCGTGACTAGAAGGAGTATTGATAAACTTAACACGTTAGTCAGTGATATTGAAGCAGCTGGTGGAGTAGCCAAGCCATTTGGTTGTGATGCGCGTGTAGAAAAAGAAATGATCGAGTTATTCGCTCATATTGAAAACGATATTGGGCCGATTGAAGTAGTGGTATTCAATATCGGTGCGAATGTGCATTTCTCCATTGTAGAGACTACAGAAAGAGTTTTTCGAAAAGTATGGGAAATGGCAACATTATCTGGATTTTTGACAGGTAGAGAAGCGGCGAAAGTTATGATTCCTCGTGGAAAAGGGACGATTATTTTCACAGGAGCAACTGCTTCTTTGCGAGGTAGTAAAGGTTTTTCCGCATTTGCTAGCGCTAAATTTGCGTTACGAGCTTTGGCGCAAAGCATGGCACGTGAGTTAGGGCCAGAAGGCATACATGTTGCGCACCCTATTATTGATGGTGCTATTGATACGGCATTTATCCGTGACAACTTTCCTGAGCGCTATGCACTCAAAGACCAAGACGGTATCTTAAATCCTGAGCATATCGCTGAACAGTATTGGCAATTGCATTGTCAGCCAAGAGACAGCTGGACTCATGAGCTTGATTTACGCCCGTGGATGGAAACTTTCTAGTATTTATCTAACTACAAATCCTCCAAGAATTTTAATATACATTGCAAGGAATGCAAAGATGAGTAAACAAATAGAGTTTTTCTTTGATGTGGGTAGTCCAGCCAGTTATTTGGCATGGACACAATTAGAGAGCATGGCACAGCGTCACAATGCTGAAATTATTTGGCGACCTATGTTGCTTGGAGCCGTTTTTCAAGCCGTTGGTAACACTTCACCAGCTGCAGTGCCTGCGAAAGGTGCTTATATGCTCAAAGACCTTAAGCGCTTCTCAACTATTTATCAGGTACCGTTTGAGTTCAATCCATTTTTTCCGTTGAATACGATGCATCTCATGCGAGGTATTACTGCTTACCTAGGAGAACCTGAGTTTCCAAGTTGTCTAACGGCCATCTTTAATGCTTTATGGGCTGAAAAGCTCAATATGGAATCATCAGAGGTAGTCGCTGAAGCTTTGGTCAAAGCGGGTATTGATGCCACTGATTTTATGACACGTATAAGCGATACTGAGATCAAGGAGCGTTTGAAAGCGACTACTGAGGAAGCTGTATCGCGAGGTGTATTTGGTGCACCGAGTTTCTTTGTAAATGGTGAAATGTTCTTTGGACAAGATCGCTTGAGTTTCGTTGAGGATGCTTTAAAAGACTCAATCTAATGTGTAGCGTCAATGTATGAACTGAAAGTACCTGAATGATGGTTGTTTAAATACATAGAAAACCCCTGCTAATATTGAAAATAGCAGGGGTTTATTTTGGTGTCTTATAGCTGAAGACTTTCTAACTTCTAGTTCAATTATGATCTACTACAAGCACTAATGATAATTTATTTCGCCTGTAAAAAATCCTTGACCTCTAACAATAATAGTTCGTTATCATCTGCTCGATTTGGGTCTCGGCTAGAGGAAAAAGGCAGGTTGTTATCATTACCTACCACGATGTGGCTTTCATCGATAATGTCTACATTTTCAATAGTAAAAAATGGAAATACAAATTTATCACCTACTAAAGGTTTTTTAGCCACGGCCTTAGTATCTTTAATGGCCATCAAATCAATATAAGCCACTTTTTCAGCGATCTCACTTTTAGGGTCTAATTTGACCTTATATATACGTTTGAATACGGCTGGTTTGTCAAAGCATTTACTTTTATCTACAGCTGCTGTTTGGCACGCTCTATCGCTTACACCTTCTAAATTGTCTCGTTCAATAATCAAACCATAAGTATCATCGATCATATTAAAGTCTCCGATCGCATACTCGTTATTATCAAGTATGTATTTCCAGCTCTTATCAGTATAGGTATTACGCTTGGTATCAAACTGTAAGATGCGCAAGAAGTTCTGACCATCGACTGAATCATATTGTTGACGCTTTTGGTTATAAACAGCGCCTTCTAATATAGGATATAAATAACGTCCATCTGGGGCTGATGCCATACCTTCAAAGCCTTTGGAGCGTTTGATACTGTATAACGGTAGATTGTCATCGGGTTTGCTTGGTAATTGTAAGGCGGGATGGTCTGGAGAATGTACGGTCTCTCCGTCTACTTTTGTGTCATATATGGCTTTAAGAGTACCTTTGCTATCGAATCTTAGTAACCATGGGCCAAACTCTTCACCTACCCAAATATCACCATCAATGATTTGGAAACTTTCTGGATCAAAATCAGATCCTGTCAAATAGCGGCGATTACTGTCTTGATGCGTAATTCGGTGAGGTATCACTTTATTCTGATCATTAAAGAAAATAGTTTGTATAGGTTCAAAAACCCCTTTATCCCAATCCATTCGATACTGACGCATGAATAACATGGTATCTGGTGAATTGGCTTTACTACCAAAACCATTGTCCGTCAGTATCCAATAACTGCCATCAGGCATATATTTAATACCAGAATGTCCTTGCACAGGTTGTCCCGGAAACGGCAGCTTGATACCAGTGGGACGACCTGCCGATTTACCTTCAACACTGCCCAGTTTTTCAACCAATTGCCCAGTAGTGTATTTACCACTGACTTGCAAATCTTTAGGCGCATCAGTTGGAGCAGAGATAAATGTTTGAGAGGGTAGTAGGGCATGTGAGACCAATTCAGCAGGGTAGGCATCCGCTGCTGTTGCTAGCTGACTCATACCAGTCGTGGCGATGATAGCCATACTTATTCTCAAAAAATTAGCCCTTCTTGTGTACATTTTTTTCTCCAATTCTTCAATTTATTATTGTTGATAGTTAATCAAGAAGATTGAATTATGGCTATGAAGTATGTCTGTTTAATGACATCAAGACGCACGCTGAATAGGATGGTCAATGTGGCTTACGATAATATGAAAGCAATATGGTTATGCCTATTTATGTCTATACGCTCAGTTAAATCAGGCATCTAGAGATTCAATTATTTAGTTAAATAGATAATCAATACTGATACTATCCAATACTCTTTATACTATTAAAATATCTTAATGAATTAAATTCATCTTTTATTTAAATTAAGTCGTTTTTATTCATGTTGAGATTCGGGCATAATCTACTCCATACACAAATTTGGTTTTGTCTCAGATAATGAGAATAGATTAAGGCAGTAGATCCTATGAGTAAAGAATTTACCTGTTCAATTAAGCGTATTCGTTTTGACGAAAACTATCAGCCTGCAGACAGCACGCGATTGACGACTAACTTTGCAAATTTGGCACGTGGCGAGCACCGCGAAGAGAACTTACGTAAAACGTTACGCATGATAAATAACCGTTTTAATGCGTTGGCGCATTGGGACAATCTGACAGCAGACCGTTATTCTGTCGAGGTCGATATCATTTCTGTCGATATGGATGTCGAAGGCAATGGTCATACATTTCCAATCATTGAGACGCTGCAAACAACGATAGTTGATCATAAAAATAACAAACGTATTGACGGTATGATTGGTAATAGCTTCTCTTCTTATGTACGTGACTACGACTTTAGCGTGGTATTGCCAGAGCATCGTGATAAGAATTTAGCATCAATAACGCCAGATAATTTTGGTGAGTTGCATGGCAAACTGTTTCAATACTTATTGAACTCAGAAGCATACAACGCTAGTTTTCATAAAAAACCTGTGATTTGTTTGAGTGTCTCAACCAGTAAAACCTACTACCGTACCGCCAACCAGCATCCTATTTTAGGCATTGAGTACAGACAAGATGACTATTCGTTGACTGATGATTATTTTCACAAAATGGGCTTAACCGTTCGCTACTTCATGCCTGAAAACAGCGCTGCGCCGTTAGCGTTTTATTTTGCAGGTGACCTGCTAGGTGATTACACCGATCTTGAGCTGATAAGCGCTATCAGTACGATGGAGACGTTCCAAAAAATCTACCGTCCTGAGATTTATAATGCCAACTCGAGCGCAGGTGAAGTGTATCAACCAAGCTTAAAGTACCAAGATTACTCGCTGACTCAAATTGTGTATGATCGCGCCGAGCGTAGCCAGATGGCAGTGACACAAGGCAAATTCACTGAAGAACAGTTCATTAAGCCTTACCAAGCCATTTTGGAAGAGTGGGCTGCAAGCTACGATGTGACAAGCGAAGCGGCCAAAAAAAATGTGGCTAAGCAACAAGCTGCCTAACTGATCCTCACTAATTAACATAATAAAAAATAAATAAGAAGATGAATCACATGAAATTATTATTACCGACCTCAACTGCTGGCAGCTTACCGAAACCTTCTTGGCTAGCAGAACCAGAGAAAATCTGGTCACCTTGGGCATTAGAAGGTGAGCAGTTGATGGAAGCCAAACAAGATGCGCTACGTGTGTCACTACAAGAACAAGTACATGCAGGGATTGATATTGTCAGTGATGGCGAGCAGACCCGTCAGCATTTTGTGACCACGTTCATTGAGCATCTGGATGGCGTCAATTTTGAGAAGCGTGAGACGGTCAAAATTCGTAATCGCTATGATGCGAGTGTGCCGTCTGTTGTTGGCGCAGTGAGCCGCCAAAAGCCAGTATTTGTAGAAGATGCTAAGTTTTTGCGTCAGCAAACCGACCAGCCAATCAAGTGGGCGCTACCAGGGCCAATGACGATGATTGATACCCTATATGACGGTCATTATAAAAGCCGTGAAAAATTGGCTTGGGAATTTGCTAAAATTCTGAATCAAGAAGCAAAAGAGCTAGAGGCAGCTGGTGTTGATATTATCCAGTTCGATGAGCCAGCATTTAATGTATTCTTTGATGACGTAAACGACTGGGGCATTGCCACGTTAGAGCGGGCTATTGAAGGCCTAAAATGCGAAACAGCAGTACATATTTGCTACGGCTACGGTATCGAAGCTAATAATAATTGGAAAAAGACACTGGGCTCAGAGTGGCGTCAATATGAGAAAGCCTTTCCTCAACTGCAACAGTCTAAGATCGATATTGTCTCACTCGAATGTCAAAACTCACATGTGCCAATGGATTTGATTGAATTGATTCGCGGTAAAAAGGTAATGGTTGGTGCCATTGATGTGGCAACCAATACTATTGAGACACCAGAAGAGGTAGCAAATACGCTACGCAAAGCGCTACAATTTGTCGATGCGGACAAGCTGTATCCTGCAACCAATTGCGGTATGGCACCTTTGTCTCGCCAAGTTGCAAGAGGCAAGCTAAATGCATTAAGTGCAGGCGCACAGATTGTTCGTCAAGAGCTGACTGCCTAGCGTTTATTGGTACACATCAGTGTTCACCGATCTGAAATTTAGGACTTAAGCAATGATTAAAGATATGATTGAAGCAACTGACTTTAGAGATGCCATGTCTTTATTGACAACCGCAGTAAGTGTTGTCACCACAGAAGGCCCATCTGGTCTTCATGGGTTTACGGCATCTGCAGTATGTAGCGTCACAGATACGCCGCCGACCTTACTTGTCTGTATGAATCAGACGTCTCGATCACATGGCTATTTTATTGAAAATAAAATCTTAAGTGTTAATGTGTTGGGTGCACAGCATGAACAGATATCCAATGCATTCGCTTCTAAATTGCATTCAGCAGAGCGCTTTGAATATGGCGCTTGGACGCAATTGCAGACAGGCGCCCCTATATTAGAAGATGCGTTGGTCAGTTTTGATTGTGAGATTGAGCATATTCAAGAGGTTGGCACGCACAGTGTTTTTATGTGCCGTGTTGTCGCCATCAAACAAACCGAGCAACAAGGCGGGACTGAGGAAAGTTTGGTTTATTTTAATCGTGCCTATTCTCGAGTGGGCCAAATGGCTCAAGTAGAAATCGCTTAAATTGGCGGCTTCATTGTCAGACAAATAAAGTAACCATCTAACTACCTCTAAATAAGAAGTAAATCACTCGTGGAATTAATCATTTTTTTAATCATAGGGGCTCTAGCAGGATTTGCTGCAGGGCTTTTCGGTGTGGGTGGTGGTACCATCATCGTACCACTATTATTCATTGTTTTTACCCAAATGGGTTACCCTGCTGACAATATCATGCATCTGGCATTAGGTACTTCGCTTGCGACCATTATTGTCACGTCCATAAGCTCACTAATGGCGCACAATAAAAAAGGCGCAGTCATGTGGCCTGTTTTCAAAAATCTAGTGCCAGGCTTAGCGATAGGGTGTTTTTTTGGGGCAGGAATTGCAGGGCAGATATCAGGGTTATACCTTCAGATCATCGTTGGCGTATTTTTACTGTGGGTTGCCCATAAGATGTTTGTGGGTGGCAAAAAGAAAACCACTAGCGATACCAGTAATCTTCATACAGCCTTGCCTTCAAAACCTAAACAACTGGCGGCAGGTGGGGTTATCGGTATTGCTTCTGCCATTTTTGGTATCGGCGGTGGCAGTTTAACCGTACCTTATCTCACACGTTATGGTGTGGTGATGCAAAAAGCGGTTGGCACATCAGCTGCGTGCGGCCTACCTATTGCCATTGCAGGTGCATTAGGGTTTATGCTTTTTGGGATGAATAAGGATATAGATGTACCTAATACGATTGGTTTTGTCCACATCTATGCCTTTTTAGGTATTAGTATCATGAGTTTTTTCACTGCTAAATTAGGTGCAAAAGTCGCTCATATATTATCACCGCAATTATTACAGAAGTGCTTTGCCGTACTGTTGACCGTAGTAGGGTGCTATTTTCTTTATAAAGGACTGGTTTGAGTGTAAAGAATCAAACCATCAGCTCATAAATACAAATGCTAATAATGAATCGAGGGTCAAAGTGATAGTCAACTATTGCTTTGACCCTTAGTTTTTTATGATGATTTTTATCATGACCTTTCTATTGATAGCCACACCATAAAGCCTCACAACCCTTATTTTGTATGATGCGTTCTGTTTATAGTCGTGTTGGTGATTCGTCTCGTTTTGCCGATATGTCTCAGTATTATGGTAATCTTAGCTCGTTCAAGTTGAGCGGTCTACTTGTGAGTGTTGTTGTTAAAACAAGTGCTGAGACAATCCTAATAATAAGGAATAACCATGATTAATGCATATGCAGCAAAAGAAAAAGGCGGAGAATTCACCCCTTACCAATATGACCCTGGCGCGCTAGGCGATCACGAAGTAGAAATTGAAGTACACAGCTGCGGCGTTTGTCACAGTGATTTATCTATGTGGGAGAATGAATGGGGCATGACCCAATATCCGTTTGTTGGTGGCCATGAGGTGGCAGGTAAAGTACTGGCAAAGGGTCAGCATGTCACACACTTAGAGCTTGGTGATAAAGTCGGTTTGGGCTGGCACAAAGGCTATTGCAACGTTTGCGATTTGTGCATGAGTGGTGACCACAATTTATGTGCTGAGCAAGAAGGTACTATTATTGGTAACCACGGTGGATTTGCAGATAAAGTACGTGCAAAAGACACCAGCGTTATTAAAATTCCAGAAGGCTTGGACTTTAATGCAGTGGGGCCATTACTTTGTGGCGGTATCACAGTGTTTAACCCATTGGTGCAATACGATATCAAACCAACTTCTAGAGTGGCGGTTATTGGTATTGGTGGCTTAGGTCATTTGGCACTACAATTTGCTAATGCATGGGGCTGTGAAGTAACAGCATTCACCAGCGAATCAAAAATGGAAGAAGCAAAAGAATTGGGTGCGCACCATAGCCTAAATTCAAGAAATGAGAGCGACATTGAAGCAGCAGCAGGCTCTTTTGATTTGGTTATCTCGACTGTGAACGTTGATATGAATTGGAACGCCGTTATCAAAACTTTGAAACCTAAAGGTCGATTGCATTTTGTTGGATTACTGGCTGCTCCGCTAGAGATTTCAGCTGCACCACTGATTATGGCTCAAAATAGCGTGTCAGGTTCGCCAGCTGGGTCACCGTCTACCCTTCGTCAAATGTTAGATTTTGCCGCACGTCACAATATTCAGCCAGTGACTGAAACGTACAAAATGTCTGAGATAAATGAAGCGTTTGCAAGATTAGAAAGTGGTAATGCTCGCTATAGAGTGGTATTAGAAAGAGACCAAAAATAACTAAAACCAATCAGATGCAATCATGGTAGCGATACTCTGTTTTATAGATAGAATATCGCTATTTTTTTATTCAAATTTATGATGTTATTGAACGAAAAACCCCTGCTATTGAATTAACAACAGCAGGGGTAAAGTCATAATCAATAGGATGATACTTTATTACTCAGGATGATACTTTATTACTCAGGATGATAACTAATTACTCAATGACAATCATAATTATATGTTGGCAACAATCATTCCACCGTGACGCTCTTTGCTAAATTGCGAGGCTGATCGACGTCAGTACCACGCATAACTGCCACATGATACGACAACAGCTGCACAGGTACGCTATAAACGATAGGCGCTAGAGTCTCACAAACATCCGGTACATAAACCACATGCAATCTATCTTCTGCGATCATCTGACTAGACTCACTGGCAAACACAAACAACTCACCGTGACGCGCGTGTACCTCTTGCATGTTGGCTTTGAGCTTATCAAACATGCTGTCTTTAGGCGCTAGTACGACGATTGGCATGTCTTTATCAACCAATGCCAATGGGCCATGTTTTAGCTCACCTGCGGCATAGCCCTCTGCATGAATATAAGAAATTTCCTTAAGCTTTAATGCGCCTTCTAATGCAATAGGGAACTGTAAGCCACGGCCTAAAAATAAGCAGCTTCTTTTATCTTCAAAGCTTTCGCTCATCGTTTTAATAGGGGCATCAAGGTTTAAGCTGGCATGTAGTTGGCCCGGCAGCAGTTGTAGCTCGCCAATCAGTGTGCTTACATAATCATCAGTCATACGCTGTTGAATGACACCGACCTTCATGACTAATAACATAAGCGCTGCAAGCTGGGTGGTAAATGCTTTGGTAGATGCCACACCAATCTCAGGACCTGCTAGTGTCGGTAAGAAAATATCTGTCTCGCGTACCAGCGATGAGGTAGGAACATTACATAATGCTAAGCTTACTAGACCTGCTGGGGTATGCTTTTGAATATCACGTAGCGCAGACAAAGTATCAGCCGTTTCACCAGACTGAGAGATGCAAATGACTAGTGAGTTATCAACCACTACGGGATTACGATAACGAAACTCACTGGCTACCTCAACCGAACAGGGAATACGGGTAAGGCTTTCAAACCAATATTTTGCAACCAGACCTGAGTGATAGCTGGTACCACAAGCGAGAACTTGCACATGGCGAATACCTGAAAGCTGCGTTTCATGACGTTGTAAAAAGTCATTACGCAGTTTAGCAGTTTCACTTTTATCGATACCCATCTCAATGGTACGTGCAACTGCATCTGGCTGCTCATAGATTTCTTTGAGCATATAATGTTTGAATTCACCTTTATCCGCATTGTGTTGGGTAGCATCAATCTCATGTATCTGACGCGTAACTTCAACTCCATCCGCGTAGACTCGAATACTGTTACGAGTCAATTTGGCGATATCACCTTCTTCCAAATACATAAAGCGGTTAGTCACTGGCAGAAGTGCTAACTGATCTGAGGCGATAAAGTTCTCACCGATACCTACTCCAATCACCAGTGGCGAGCCTAAACGTACAGTAATGAGCTCTTCTGGGCAGTCAATATGTATAATACCGAGAGCAAAGGCACCATGTAATAACGGAATAACAGTACGAACGGCTTCTAGTAAGTCAGGCGTTGTTTTATAAATATCATTAATCAGATGTGCAACGACTTCAGTATCTGTTTGCGACGTAAACTCATAACCTTTAGCTATTAGCGCTTCTTTAAGCTCAGCATAGTTTTCAACAATGCCGTTATGCACCACCGCGATTTTACCTGAGACATGTGGGTGCGCGTTACGTTGTGCTGGCTCGCCATGCGTCGCCCAACGTGTATGAGCGATACCGATATGGCCATCAAAAAACTCTGGATTGACAGCGACTGCATCGACCAATGCCTGTACTTTGCCCACTTGGCGCTCACGGTGTAACTCACCATCACGAATGACGGTCAAGCCAGCGGAATCATAGCCGCGGTACTCTAAACGCTTAAGACCTTCAAGTAAGATATTGGCGATATTACGTTCAGCAACTGCCCCTACAATTCCACACATGGCTATTCCTTAAGTTTAATTTTTGGTGTCTCTAGATTTTAACTTTTCTATATAGAAGTACTTTACCAATCAACAAGCTGGTTGGCAGATAAGCCGTTAACTTTATAACGTGTTAGATATAATTAAGCAGCACCACAAACATTGCCGCGCTGCTTAATTTGTTTAAGTCTGACTGTTATTGACTTAACGATTGGCGCATCGATTACTTTTTAGTTGGTCGTTGAAAATCGTCTTTCTGTGTTTGTCGCGCGCGGCCAAATGCTAATGCACTAGCATCCACGTTTTTGGTAATAACAGAGCCCGCTGCAACCGTTGCAGTATCACCAATCGTTACTGGTGCGACTAAGCTGGCGTTAGAGCCGATAAAGGCATTGTCTTCAATGATGGTTTGTGATTTATTAGCACCATCATAATTACAGGTAATGACACCAGCTCCGATATTGACACCTGTACCGACAGTCGCATCACCTACGTAACTTAAGTGGTTTACTTTGCTGCCTTGACCAATGGTCGATTTTTTAATTTCTACAAAATTACCGACTTTACTGTTATCAGACAATACTGTCTCAGGGCGCAAATGGGCAAATGGACCAACGTCGACACCAGCACCAACCTCAGCACGATCAATGACACAATAGGGCTTTATATGACAAGCATTACCGAGTTGTGAGTTTTTAATAACACAGCCGGCTTCAATATAGACGTTGTCACCTAGCGTGCAGTTGCCTTCAAATACAACACCGACGTCGATAAACACATCTTGACCTGCTGTCAATGTACCGCGAATATCGACACGGGTAGGGTCAGCAAACTGTACACCCGCTTCTTGTAAGTCAGCGACCAGTTTACTTTGCCATGTACGTTCTAAGCTGGCAAGCTGTTGACGGTTATTGACTCCTTCAATCTCAAACGTATGCTCAGGCTCAATCGCTGCAATCGTGATGCCATCAGCAACTGCCATTTTGACAATATCGGTAAGATAGTATTCTTGTTGCGCGTTGTCGTTAGACAGTTCAGGCAGATATTTATGTAGTAACGCATTATCGACACAATAAATGCCGCTATTAATCTCTTGAATTTGCTGCTCGTCGGCACTGGCATCTTTTTGTTCAACGATAGCAGTGATATTGCCTACATGATCACGTTTGATACGACCTAGTCCAAATGGATTGTCTACCGTCAAAGTCAGCATAGACATGCCATTAGTATTGGCTGTCTTCAGTGCTGATAGAGTTTGATGGCTCACCAAAGGTACATCACCATAGAGAATGAGGCTTTGTCCTTCTTTTGGTAAATCAGACAGCGTCACTTTGACCGCATGGCCTGTACCTAGCTGTTCAGTCTGCGCAACCCAAGTAATTGACGATTGCGTATACTGGTCGATAATTTCCGATTTAACTTGGTCGCCGCCAAAGCCATGAACAATAATGGTCTCGTTGACAGTTAGCTTATGACACGTGTCTAAGACGTGACTCAGCAAAGATTTACCAGCCAAGGTCTGAAGAACTTTTGGCTTAGCTGATTGCATACGCGTGCCTTTACCAGCAGCGAGGATAATTACCGAGAGAGGAGATGTCATAGTAGCCCTACAAATGTAACAGAGTATAATATTGGATTATAGCGCAAATGTTCAGTTAAAAAAATACTGGAATGTGCAGGCATTTGTAATACAACCTGATAACGATAAATAAATTATCTATATAAGAGGATAGCATTCAAATTGCTAGCATAAATAAGAGGTTATATTACGGCCACTATCTATCATAGCGGCTATGGTTCTTTATAACAGCACACCAAACATAACCACTACCCATAACACTGCTGCCATGATACCTGCGATGATGTCATCGAGCATAATACCTAACCCACCAGCAACCTTTTTATCAGCCCAGCCAATCGGTGGCGGTTTAATAATGTCAAAAAACCGAAAGAGTATAAAAGCGATAACAATGGCGAAAATAGAAAACTCTTGAGACACATCTTGCCAAAAGTTTGTGGTTGCAACACCCATATAAGAGAAAGGCAGTAGGGTAATCCAAATACCAGACCACTCATCCCAGACGATATGCGGATCATCATGGCCCTGCATTAGCTCAGAAGTACGTCCGCAAATCCAAATACCGAAAATACAAGATAGAATTGTCAGAATTAGAAAAGGTATGAAGCCCAAGCTCATCAGCGGTATGGCGATGATTAACCCACCAACGGTACCCCAAGTACCAGGGGCAAGGCGCGGCAGACCACTGCCCAAACCAATGCCTAACCAATAGACCATACGATCGAGCGCACTGGCATTTTTAGGCAGTGGTGGGCAGTCATTGGCTTTGCTGATATCAGGCTTGGATAAATCGTGATCAGTCATGAGCTAACCTGTAAAATGTTGGTAACCAGTAAGGTTGGGCCATGTGGCAAATGGCGCGTGCTGAGTGGGTGTGATTGGCTGATTTTGATAATATAGTTCAGGGTGTAATGCTATAGACCTGTTTGCATCTGTCACTAGATCATCAGTCAGTGCGATAACTTCACCGATACAGGTAACAGTTATATTGCCAATAGGGGGTTCAATATGTGCAGGTAAAGTAAATGCCAGCTCGTAATCATCACCACCCGCCAGTTGGCATAATAAGCGCTCAGATAAATCAACAGTTGCCAATGGTTCGCTAGTAGGTAGCTGCTCCACATCAATGCGCATGCCTACAGCGCTTTGCTGGCATATATGCCCGATATCTTGATAGAGACCATCAGAGATGTCTATCATCGCCGTTGCGCCAATTTTGGCCAGTGCTGCGCCTAGCGCAATACGTGGAGTCGGCATATGCAGACGATGGGCCAGCGATATACCAACGGTATTGTCAGAATGTTGCAGGGCATAACTGGCATCGCCAAGCGTCCCTGATACATAAATCTTATCACCAACTTGTGCACCCGAACGATATATAGCAGTTGTGTCTGCGGCAAGTAATCCTTGTGCGCTGACACTCAATACTAAATTATCACTGCGTGTGGTATCACCGCCAATAAGGGCAACACCGAATAACTGGCAGGCGTGAAATAAGCCTTTGGCAAATCCAGTGAGCCATTTTTCATTGGCAAGTTGCTTAGGTAATGCTAATGCCAATAAAATACTATGAGGGGTCGCACCCATCGCGGCAATATCTGAGACATTGACAGCGACCGATTTATAACCAATCGCAAATGCCAATTCATTGATTTGTTGCCAGTCAGCGCTAAAATGCCGACCTTGAACCAATGTATCAATACAGCTGACTAATCGTGACCCTGCAGGCATTGCCATGACGGCTGCATCATCACCGATACCTTTTTCGATACCAGTTAATGGTGCATGTGCCGCTTGCATTTGCGAAAAAATACGCTCAATCAGCTCAAATTCATTCATAGTTAGTCTTGGTTTTTAGCATCGTCAGCGTCTTTTTTGCTCGCTTTAAACTCGCTAATATTTGCACTGGCTTTACTGGCGCTATTGCGTTTGACACTAGTGTTATTTGCGCTAATACGAGGTTTGTTTGATGCAGTTGGGCTGTCATCAATAGTGCTTTCGTTTGTAGCTTCTGTGCTATCAGCTGGTTTTGCTTGAGCTTGTTTAGCCGCTGATTTTTGTGATGTGCGCAGGTTGGCTTTGGTGTCTGATTCTACTTCAGTAGCGCGTAGCTCAACGGCCATTCTATCTAGTACCGCATTAATCAATTTATGCGCGTCAGTGGCACCGAAATGATTGTTAAGCTTCATCGCTTCATCAAGTACTACCTTATAAGGAATCTCTAAGCGATTCTGCAGCTCATAAGTACCAATAAGCAGAATAGCGTGCTCAACGGTGTCCAACTTATCAATGTCGCGATCAAGATGCTGAAGGATTAGAGCATCCAACGCTTCAATTTGCTCTGGGATATCACGCATCATTTCGTGATAGTAGCCGATATGTACAGTATGCATAGCATTAGTGGCACGAGTACGGGCAGCGATATCATGCGGCGCATTGGCTTTCCAACCGAGCTTGCCGTCTACATCGAAACGGCGATCAGTGACGAGCCACTCGTATAGACCTTGCATCGCAAAGCGTCGCGCCTTACGAATAGCGGTGTGACTGGTCTTATAAGAAGACTCACTCATATCGAAGGTTTGATCACCCGCACTGCTGCTCGCTATACGGGTAGCTTCCGCTTGTTTATCATTGATTTGTGCGGTTTTCGCAGCATTAATAGCGTGCTTGAGTTGGTCAGTCATAAGGGGTCAATACCTGAATTTTGAAATAGAATGTTAAATAGTGGTCGGCTGGCACGTTTTGCCAGTCAGTCTTGGATACCGAAATTATATGGTGAGGGCTATCGTAATAACCATAGTCCCATCAACTTCATAAATAATATTACTTATAAATACTGCTTAAATAGCACTGCTTACCTGTGTTAATAAAACCGTTAGACAGTCAATAAAACTAAGCGTCATCACTTTCGTCGTCAATATCTAGCTGTGATAAGACAGCAAGCATTTCTATGACAACCATTGCCGCTTCTGAGCCTTTATTACCAGCTTTCGTGCCAGCACGCTCAATTGCTTGTTCAATGCTATCAGTGGTCAATACGCCATTTGCAACAGGGATATTATAATCCATCGCTACAGCACTTAAGCCTTTTGCAGATTCGCTTGCGACGAAGTCAAAATGCGGCGTACTACCACGAATAATCGCGCCTAAAGCAACGATGGCGTCAAAGCGATCAGACTCAGCGGCACGTTGGGCAACCAATGGCAATTCAAAAGCACCAGGAACGCGAATAACGGTAATATTGCTACCCAATACACCATGACGTAGTAGTGCATCAATTGCACCATCTACCAATGATTCAACCACAAAACCATTAAAACGACCGACTACGATACCAATACGAACGTCTTTGTTTTGATGTAAATTACCGTCGATATGAGTCACGTCATTGCGTTGCTGTTGTAGATTTGACATAAAAAATCCTTTGCTTATTTGGCTTTTAATAAAGATGTGGGCGTAAATGAGTCGCTAAATATAGTGATGCGTTCAAATAACAGGTTCGATTGTTTGGCTTGTTATTCAATAGATACTGATAATCAAAGAAACCGGCAGTTAAATGAACGAAAATAAGTGGTTAGCGCTATGATAACATTTTTTTCTAATTTATTTGTATTTTACCAGTGTGTTATATGGGGTGTATTAGACAATTATAAATGGGCACTGCCATGGTCGAATATCAAACACGCCTTAGTCGGCTCAATCATATTTAAATACAGAGCAGGCGAGTGAGAATACTAAAAATAGTAGGCTCAGCACGCCTAATGCTATATTTGAGTTATATGTGATTGACTATAAACGCATCTGTATCCCTTGCGCTGCCATATATGCTTTGGCTTCTTGTACTGTGTATTCACCAAAATGGAAGATGCTGGCTGCGAGTACCGCATCGACGCCGCCTTCTAATACGCCTTCTGCTAAATGTTGTAAGTTGCCAACGCCGCCTGAGGCAATGACTGGTACATTTACTTGGCTAGTGATTTGTTGCATTAGAGCTAAGTCATAGCCTTTTTTGGTACCGTCGCCGTCCATCGAGGTGACCAATAATTCACCTGCACCCAGATCAGCCATCTTTTTCGCCCAAGCAACCGCATCAATGCCAGTTGGCTTACGACCACCGTGAGTGAATATCTCCCAACGTGGGACGACAATACCATTAACATTGATATCAGCGACACGCTTAGCATCGATGGCAACGACGATACATTGATTGCCAAATTTTTGCGAGGCTTCACCAACGAACTCTGGCGTAAACACTGCTGCTGAGTTAATCGCGACTTTATCCGCGCCCGCATTGAGTAAATTGCGGATATCAGCGATTTTACGCACGCCGCCGCCGACTGTAAGCGGGACAAATACGGTCTCAGCCATGCGCTCAACGGTATGATACGTGGTATCGCGCTCATCATTGGTCGCCGTAATGTCTAAAAAAGTAATCTCATCAGCACCTTGTTCGTTGTAGCGTTTGGCTACTTCGACAGGGTCACCTGCGTCTTTGATATCGACAAATTGTACGCCTTTGACCACACGGCCATTATCAACGTCCAAACAAGGAATGATACGCTTTGCTAACATAGGGTCTTTCACCTTATAATCAATTCATTCTATAGGCGCTAGTCTAGCAAAAACACCGCTGTCTCAGGCAGGTTTTCGTAAGATTATTATGCATTTCGCCATAGTTTACCCATGCGCGGTACAATTGCTGTGATTACCGCCTCAATCTATTCTATTTAACTTCTTATTCAATTGCTAAAAGTGAGATGTCATGTCCGTCTATACCCAGTTAACCAATGACCAGTTTGCCACCTTTTGCCAGAGCTTTGGCGTGTCTTTCGTGCGTGCTATTCCGATTACCCAAGGGATAAAAAACTCAAACTGGTTTATTCAAACGACTGACGATGTAGATGGCGCATACTCTTATGTATTAACTTTATTCGAAGAGCGTCCACCTGCTGATATCGAAAAAATGGCGGTTATTCTCAATCAGTTAGACGGTAAGCTACCGGTTGCCGCACCGCTATCAGTTATTGAATCCAATAGTGTTCAAACGGATGACGATGATAAACGCTATGTCATTCATTACGAAGACAAAGCTATTACGCTAGTGCCATGCCTAGCAGGGTCGCATCCAGAGCAAACCACGCAAGCGATGTGCCATGATATCGGTGCTGCTCTAGCGATGTTGCATGAGACGCTGCAAGCATTACAGCCTGCTGAGCAGTATGGCGTACCTTTATACCCGTGGGCAGATGTACGCGATCGTGAAATGCAGTTTATGCCAGGTGATGAAGCCAAATTGATGAGTGATATTTGGCGCTCTTACACAGAGTTGCCACTGACAACGTTGCCAAATGGTTTGTGTCATTTAGATATGTTTGCGGACAACACCCTATGGAATCTGCAAAAAGGGGAAGAGCATCTCACTGGTTTATTAGACTTTACCGAGGTCAGTGTTGAGCATTATGTGATGGATATTGCCATTACCATCAATGACTTTTGCACGACGTGGGGCATGGCTGAGCAAGGCGAGTCAGTGAACTTTGACCGCAGTAAGATGGCGGCATTCTTACAAGGGTATGAGTCTAAACGCGCACTTGGCCTTGATGAAAAGCGTGCGTTGCCTGTTATGCTAGCCAAAGCGGCGGTGATTTTTTGGTTATTGCGTCTAAACGTGATTCATTACAACCGTACCGAAGGTCGTACGGGTGATAACATCATGGTCAAAAACCCTGACTTGATGAAACGTCTGGCCGCTTATCACTGGGCGCATGTTGAAAAATCGCAAAACACCGTATTTGTGCTTTCTGGAACTACATCAGACAATCAAATAATCGGTGTGTTTAGCAGCATCACGCAAGCTGAGCAAGCCCGTGAAAAATTGAGCAATAGTAGTGAGTTCGCAATCAAAGAATATACGCTAGATCAATTGTCGTAAGCATTGCTTATTCACTTATTCTGGTACCAAAACTATAAGGCGATCCCATGACCGATCAAGTTGACAACTGGCACAAGCTGGCACGCTACGACACCAATATGCAAGGCGAATTGCATGCCAATTTGCTGAGAAATAATAACATTACGGTATCCATGCAAGCGCTGAGTAGCATTCCTGGTATGAACTCAGGGGCAGTGCTGTGGGTACAAGATACGGATTTGGCAGAAGCTCAGCGTATTTTAGCGACCATTCCAACCGATGGTGCAGCCTTGCTGGATGAGATGAGTGATGCGGACTTTGATGCGCTATCTGACGCTCAAAGTAATTCTACTCAAAGCAACCCGATAATGAACGACAATAACGGCGGTACTTTATAAATGTGTCAACTCTTAGGAATGAACAGCAACACCCCAACGGATATTGGTTTTAGCTTTGCAGGATTTCGCAAGCGTGGCGGTATGACTGACAGCCACGAAGATGGTTTTGGCATTGCGTTTTTTGAACGTAGCGATTGTGTGAATAGTGATAAAGCGGCAAATGATTCAACGGGACTGCGTCTGTTTCATGACAATCGCCCAAGTCATCTGTCACCAGTGGCTGACTTGGTCAATAACTACCCAATCAAAGCCATGAACGTCATTGCGCATATCCGTAAGGCTACCCAAGGGCAGAACTGCTTGGCCAACACGCATCCATTCGTCCGCGAAGTATGGGGCGAGCAGTGGGTGTTTGCGCACAATGGGCAGATGAATAGCGAATTCATTAAACGCTGTCAGCGCTTACAAGACAATGGTAATGGCTCACACTGCCAGCCAGTTGGCTCAACTGACTCCGAAATGGCATTTTGTTATTTGGTCAATCGCCTTAAAAGTAGCTTTAAGAGCCGTCCTGATGACAAGACGCTGTTTAATTTTTTGACTACGCAATGTCGTTATCTATCTGCCAACGGTTTATTTAATTGCTTGATATCAAATGGTAGGTGGCAACTGGCCTATGCGGGTAGCTTATTATTTTATCTCACGCGTAAAGCACCATTTGGTGAGGCAAAATTGGCGGACGATGACTTGGCGATTAACTTTGGCGATGTAACCACAGATGCGGATAAGGTCACTATTTTAGTCACCGTGCCATTGACTGAAAATGAAAAATGGCAACAATTGGCCGTCAATGAGTGTTTAATATTTCAAGATGGTGATGTCATTTATAAAGACAGTCCAAGCCAGCGCAAGTTTTTAACGATTGATGAAGGTATTGCGATTGCACGAGCTGTTGGGGCGAGTGTTTAGAGGTTGATCGACTTGTATTTTGACATTGGTCGTTCAATCATAAAGTTAATAGTGAACTAATAATTAGGTGTAGCCATGTTAGGCAATGACATTCAAATAAAACAGCTCGTAGGTGTTGGTGATGTACATCTTAGCTTTCAACCTGACCAAAGAGTGTATTGTCTGATTGGTGAGAACGGCATCGGCAAGACGAAGTGTTTGGAGGCGCTATTTTCTCTATACTTCACCAATTATGAAATTATATATAGTAAGGTTTTTAATGATAATTACTATTCATTTGAGAATATAGTTGTTGATGGGCATGAGCTCAACAGTAACTCTGATAAAGGCATGAAAGATGTTGATAGTCATAACTTAGCTGTAGTGATGATTGGTGCACTAAATCGAGGCACAATCGAGTATCAGGAAGGTAGTTTCGATAAAAATATTTGGGCGTATGGCGCTCGTATGTCAAATCATCTTAATAACAATTTTTCTGCTTTGAATAATAAAGAGATGAAAAGTCTTGGAATGAATGAACTGTTGAATCAATGGATTATTCAACGTGCTCAATCTGCCAATCCTTATCAAGCTGCTGAAGACAACCGAGAAGTTGAAATCATCACATTATTGGATCTGCTTAACAAAGCTGACGAGCGAATTGATAGTGAATTCCTTGAAATCTCAGGAAATAATCGCGTGTTTATAAAAGTTTCTGATAAAAAAACTGAATTATCCGAGCTCTCTAGCGGCTTTGCTTCAATTCTTAAAATCATGCAATCTATCATTGCAGGTTATAGTTATTTCACCAATGAAACTAATATTGCTTGCGTTAAAGGCGTGGTATTCATTGATGAAATCGAAAGTCATCTACATACTAAGTGGCAAGCGACTATTATTCCTACTTTAAAGCGTTTATTTCCTAATACGACGTTTTATATCACCACCCATTCCGCTATTGTTTTAAGTCAGTTGCAACATGGCGAAGCTTATGAGTTATACCGTGATAAAGAAGATGGCGTGGTCAAAACTGAGCTGATAGAACATCCAAATAATGCTGCATTTGTAGACCTGCTAAAAGATGCTTTTGACATTGATATTAATAAGCTTAAGCTGGCGCGTGACAATGCGCCACAGCAAAAAAATGCTAAAAAAATACTGACTGAACTGTTAGAAAAACGGATCAATGAGCTTAAAGAAGGAACGCAATAATAATGGATACAGAAATTGCGAAGTTACTGGACTCAAACTTTTTGACCTATCTCTTGGAAGGTAAGAATATTGATGAAAATGATGTCGATCTTCTTGAGCGTCTTATGGATTTATTAGCACTCGTCAATGATGATAATGTCGAGCTGGCCATCACACCATTGCTGCGATATGAGTTTTTAAGAAAGTTTGGTCAGAATGAGAGTGAAGATTTTAATAAATTTAAAGCAGCTGTTGAAGAATTTACATGGCTAGATATCAGTAAAGACGTGACGGATTTGGCGACCAATCTATACCGTTTAGACAAATATGAAGCAGATAGCAAAGGCATACCAAAGAATTTAGAAAAGCGAAAGTTTGATGTGTTTCATTTTGCTACGGCTAAAATTAATGGTATTGAGCTACTATCTAATGATAAGCACATAGATCAAATGGAAGGTTTATACGAGCGTTATCAAGCGCTATAACTACCCCAAATAAACCCCACAACACCGTTTAAACTTCTCTCCAGACCCACAAATGCACGGTTGCTTTTGGCTGACAGTCATCGCAACCGTGGGATCTAAAAAGTACCAGCGTGCATCATGATTAGCTTTGTTTGTAACCTTTACAAAGGCAGACAGTTCAAGGTGTGCCTGTAACTTCCCTTCTAAACTAGCGGTATTATCTTTGGTGTTAAAATAAGCCTTAAACTCAACCTGTGCATGACGTTTACCCAGCTTTGGCGTGTGCTCTACAATCTCCAATCCTGCCCAATCCGTCTCTTTTGCCCAACTCTCAATCGCCTTAATATCAAGCAAGTTTTGTTGCGCGGGTAGCGTGGTCTTGACGATATACTCTGGCTTAATCAACACAAAGGCACTATAGCGCGTACGCATGAGCCGTTCGGCTGTCTCCGCTTTTATACCATCCACTTTATCGACGTCGTCATCATAAAAAGCATCATGATAAGGCTGGCAGCAGTCTTGATAAGCGACTGGCGACATAACAGTGTCTGAGTCTGGATTTACTTGGCAAGGGCAAGTATCTGGGTAAGATTGCATAGGTTACTCTATTCTTCGTTTGGATTTTACGCCTTTGAGGTGCTTTTATTGCAGCATGCTTTTTATTAACTCTGGTAATATGCCAACTTTGAGCTGTGCCCATGGCGCTGGGTCACGTAGCTGCGCCCAAAACGCCTCAAAAGGTGGTGCCATATAGACCAGTATAGCGAGCAAGGTATATAGCAATAGATACCACCATTTGTCGTCATGCTTATAAAACTTCATCGCCGTACCCGATGAGCGTTTCATCTTCATATTGGACAGATTGACGCTATACAGCTCGTCTAATGACAGATGCACCATCGCACCGCCGAATAAGAATAAACCGTAAAACCAGCTGGTCGTCAGTGGGAGCTGCGCCCCATAATAGCTTAGGCACGTCAGACCTAATCCCAGTATCGCCATATAAGGGACGGAATGAATCACACCGCGATGCACTGTCATATTAGTAAAGACATAAAATACAACATAGCGCATAAAACCGTAGCCAGCTAGCCACAATACTATCAATGCCAGTAAGCTCAAATCACTACGCCAATGCATGACTAGGCCAAAGGCAAAGATAAACGAGGTAATATTAAAACCGAGCTTAATCGGTGTGGAATTATCAGAATCTAAGTCCGGTAACAACCCGCCAATAGTACCAAGTGCCACGCACACCAAAAAGCCTGAATCATCAATCAATCCGGCTTTATAAACCGTCAAACTCAGTGTGCCGCTGACCATAAAAGCGACATTTAGGTGGGTATTAAAATTTGCCATAAAAACTCATTCATCCATAGCGCTCAAAAAGACCTTTCGAGCGGCTCATCTAGCAGTAAAAAAGCGCACCATGATACCATAGCGTAGCCAAATGCTTAACAGAGAACGCTCCTATGCTTATCACTGATTCCCCTGTTGCCCTTGATGCTGATGTTTTATCTGAGAGCCCACCTATGCTGGATAAAAGCTTCGCTGATATTAATTGGCAGGCACCATGGATGTGCCATATAAATCAGCTGAACATCATCAGCGCAACCATTCAAAGCCTAATCTCATCAAGTGAACAAAATAATGCTATAGCGTATGAAGGTCAGCTAATAAATGTCATTGCGAGTGTATTAAACAATGCATTTAATCAGCAAAGCAGTCATGAGCAAGCAGAACTACCAATGACTAAGCCCACTCATAATAATCAAGCCCATACCTTGAAGTTCGTCTCACAGGATGCGCTGCCTGAAGGCGAAGCGTACGAAAGCTTTATTGCAACGACTGGTAATATCCCGACGCGTGATAACTTGCATGATTTATTTAACGGCAGTATTTGGCTGACGTTTCCGAAGACTAAGGCGTTGCTTAATTATTATCATATGCTAGAGATTGCCGCGCAGGGTATCAATGCGAGTAGAGGGCGTGTGCGCGATACCATTACTGTCTTTGATGAGAATGGGGCAGTGCTAGTGACTTCTGATGATAGTATTGGTGAAGCGTTGATTGGATTTGATTGGCAGGCGAGTTTAGTAGCACCGTGTGCTAAGTGGGACGAACCACAACAGCCTACTAGCCATGCACAAGCAGCGGTCTATATTTTTGGTCACGCCTTACTTGAGCAGTTGATAAAACCTCGTAAGTCTCTATGTGCGCACAGTATCGTCATTAATGTCGATCAGGATTTTTTTGCATTATCAATATCTGAACGCATGAGCTACTTGGATGAAAAGGTTGCGCACTATATGGACGAATTATTATCAAAAAATGATGTTACCCCGCGCCAGCTTGCACCGTTGCCTATTTTGGGTGTGCCACATTTTTGGTCAGAAAATGCTGACCCGAGTTTTTACGATGATGACTATGTTTTTCGCAGTGGTCGCCGCCAAAAAAGTAATTAATGTGAAATGACTGAAGGTATTGGTGGGTCAGTGGCTAAGCATTTGTTACGTTTACCATTGTGCCACGATTTGACTACGTCTAGACGTTAACAAAGGTTGATATATTTGTTATGGTAAAAGAACGTTATTGTTAAATGATAAAGGAATGATTTAAAAGGTATTTAGCCATTTTATTTATTGAGATTTATATCTCATCATTTCAAATAACGATTAACTTTAATAAACAATGATGAAGGATTTATCTAGCCACCAGTTATCAGCACAAGCGTAAGACTGCTTATGTTCAGGATATATAACAACGATAAGGAAGCTACTATGAGCGATATTTTTGATGTAAAAGACACGATTGCGGTCGATGGCAAGGAACATGCCTATTACAGCCTGCCAGCGCTAACCAAAACTTATGAAAACATCAGTAAACTGCCATTTTGCATGAAAATCGTACTAGAGAACCTATTACGTAATGAAGACGGCGGCCAATCAGTCGGGAAAAACCATATCGAAGCCGTTGCCAACTGGGATGCAGGGGCTGAGGCGTCAAAAGAAATTGCCTTTATGCCAGCACGTGTGGTGCTGCAGGATTTCACCGGTGTGCCTTCAGTGGTCGATTTGGCTGCGATGCGTGATGCGGTGGTTGAGCTGGGCGGAAAGGCCGAGCAAATCAATCCGTTCATTCCTAGTGAGTTAGTCGTCGATCATTCTGTGCAAGTGGATGCTTATGGCCGTGAAGACGCGCTAGATCTCAACGAAAAAATTGAATTTAAGCGTAATAATGAGCGTTATGAGTTCCTACATTGGGGCCGTAATGCCTTTGAAAATTTCGTCGTCGTACCACCAGCCACAGGTATCGTGCATCAGGTCAATCTTGAGTATCTAGCCCGTGTCGTGATGGCTGCTGATGTAGATGGTGAGCTGACAGCTTATCCAGATACGGTATTTGGTACGGACAGTCACACGACCATGATTAATGGTATTGGTGTACTTGGTTGGGGCGTGGGAGGTATCGAAGCGGAAGCGGCTATGCTGGGTCAACCATCATCAATGTTGATTCCGCAAGTGGTCGGCTTTGAGCTGAAAGGCAAGCTAACTGAAGGCGTTACTGCGACAGATTTGGTATTGCGTGTGGTCGAGATGCTACGTGCACATGGTGTGGTTGGTAAGTTCGTCGAATTCTATGGCGAAGGCTTACACAGTATGCCGCTAGCTGATCGTGCCACCATTGCCAATATGTCACCAGAGTATGGTGCGACCTGTGGTATCTTCCCTATTGACCAAATGGCGATTGACTATCTGCGCCTATCTGGTCGCGATGAAGCGCAAATTGAATTGGTTGAAAAGTATGCCAAGGCGCAAGGATTATGGCACGATGCCGATACGCCAGCTGCAACTTATTCAAGCAAGCTAGAATTAGATTTATCTTCAGTACAGCCAGCACTTGCTGGTCCAAACTTACCACAGCAGCGTATCAATCTGTCTGATATGCATGAGAAGTTTGGCGAAACGTTAGAAAAAATGACCAAAGATCGCAAGTCAGAAGTCGATGGTAAAATACGCTTTGACCAAGAAGGCGGTGAGCAAGAACAAGCTGAACATTTAGCAGCTCAGCCAAAAATGAACGATGATCAAGATGATGGCTATCAACCTGCGAATGGAGTTTTCTCTACTGTTAAGATCGATGAGAAAGACCACAAGCTGCGTGATGGCTCAGTCGTGATTGCCGCCATTACTTCTTGTACCAATACCTCCAACCCTGCGGTTATGATTGGTGCAGGTTTAGTCGCCAAAAAAGCAGCAGCCAAAGGTCTGAAAGCCAAGCCATGGGTTAAAACGTCATTAGCACCTGGTTCAAAAGTCGTGACCGATTACCTAGAAAAAACCAAGCTGATGGATGAGCTAGAAAAAACAGGCTTCTATCTAGTAGGTTATGGTTGCACCACGTGTATCGGTAACTCAGGACCATTGCTTGAAAGTATCGAAAAAGGTATCGAAGAAAACGACCTAGTCGCTGCTGCCGTGCTATCAGGTAACCGTAACTTTGAAGGTCGTATTCACTCACACGTCAAAGCCAGTTATCTAGCTTCACCACCGTTGGTTGTCGCTTATGCGTTGGCAGGCACGGTCGATATCGATATGACCACGCATCCACTCGGTCAGGACCAAGATGGTAATGATGTTTATTTAAAAGACATCTGGCCAACGTCAGAAGAGATTAACGAGCTGATTGCTAATAATATAGATGCTGATATGTTCCGAAAAAACTACGGTGAAGTGTTTGCAGGTAGCAAAGCATGGAACGCGATCAGTTCAGCGGATAGCCAATTGTATCCATGGGATGAAGGGTCAACATATATCAAAAACCCACCGTTCTTTGATGGTATGACCATGGAGCCAGAAGGTATCCCTGATATCGAAGGTGCACGTATCTTAGGTCTGTTCGGTGATTCAATCACTACTGATCATATCTCACCAGCGGGTAATATCGACCCAGACTCGCCTGCAGGCAAGTATTTGCAAGAGCGTGGTGTACTACAAGCCGATTTCAACAGCTATGGCTCACGTCGTGGTAATGATGCGGTCATGACTCGTGGTACCTTTGCCAATATCCGTATCAAAAATACGATGATGGCTGGCAAAGAGGGCGGCTATACCTATTACTTCAATGGTGATAGTGCTACTCTTCAAGACGGTGAGGAAATGGCTATCTACGATGCGGCGATGAAGTATAAAGAAGACAAGCGTCCGCTCGTAGTACTAGGTGGTTCAGAATATGGCTCTGGCTCTAGCCGTGATTGGGCAGCGAAGGGTACGATTTTACTCGGTGTAAAAGCAGTACTGACTAGCTCATTTGAGCGTATTCACCGTTCAAACCTAGTTGGCATGGGTGTGTTGCCATTGACCTTTAAGGAAGGTGAAAATGCAGCGACTTATAACCTAGACGGTTCTGAGGTACTTAGTATCACAGGTCTAGACAATGGTGAAAGCAAAACAGCGACGGTCACGGCCACACGTGCTGATGGCTCAACGGAGAGCTTTGATGTTAATGTCATGCTACAAACACCAAAAGAGCGTGAATACGTGCGTCACGGTGGTGTATTGCACTATGTACTGCGTCAGCTAGCTGCTGAGAGTAAAAACGCTGCATAAAGGTCAAATAAACTTAGTATGATAAAAAGCCCAATCTCCGTCGTAGTAGGGGATTGGGCTTTTTTATTGTCTGAGAAAATGAAAAGCAAATATCTGAAAATCTATTTACTTAACTTATCTGAAGTTCTCATTCCAGCTCTCTTTAAATATTTTGTTTAGGAACTTTTCTTTATCGATGTTACCATCATCGTTTAAGCAGCTTTTATCTACAAAAAGGTAGTTCGTCCAACTGATATCAGGAGACAGTTCATTGATCTCATTTACTATGTCAACTTCACTAATATCAGAGAAATCTCTAGTAATAAGTTTTTGAGCCAGCTCTAAAATACGACTTTTTGTTTTATACTCGTAAGAATTTGGGTACTTAGAAATTTTATCAAACAGTTTCTCGTAGTTTATATTTCCATCTGCGCTTACATACTCATCACTCCAGAATATATAATCACTCCAAAATGGATCGAGAGATAGTTTATTTAGTTCAAGGTTTATCTCTATTTGTCTTGGTTCTGAGCATTCCGTGTTGAGTAACTCTTCAAGTAGCAAAGTAAATTTTTTCTTACTATCATCGTTCATTATTATTTCCTCTACTGTGTATTCCAATTCTATCAACCTTTCTCAGTCAACAGCTTAATCCCTAGCCCCATAAATACGACACCACTTATTTTATTCATCATCGATTCAATTTTTGGATTCTCTCTTAGTTTTTTGCTGAACTTTGACGCCAGCAGTGCCAAACACAAGCACCATATAAAGCCAGTAACAGCAAAGGTCAGTCCCAACATTAAAAATGACAGCATGCCGTAAGCATAACTGGAGTCAATAAACTGCGGGAAAAATGCGAGGAAAAATAACGCGACTTTTGGATTAAAGGTATTGGTGAGTACACCTTGCTTATATATTTGCCAGTGGTCTAGAGGTTTGATGGATTTCGGCTTCTCGCTATCCTGCAAACTACTGGCTATCAAAGGCTGCTGTTTACTCATTAGTATTTTGAGACCCAAATAGCACAAGTATCCAGCACCAATATATTTAACGAGCATAAATGCCGTAGGAGAGTTGGCAAGCAACACGGACAATCCTAGCGAAGCCAATAGCGTATGCACCAGAATGCCCGAAGTAATACCCAACACAGAATAAAACCCTGCCGTTTGTCCCTGCGAAATACTACGGGTAATGATGTACATGCTATCCGTGCCTGGGGTTAGGTTTAACAAAATAGCAGCCAAAATAAACCCTAGATAGTTCTCAATCCCGAACATAGCGAATCCCTTCTTTTGATAACTCTAGTTGTTCGTATGTGATAAGCGTTTTATGTCTTTTATAAAACGCTTATAGGGTGGATAGTATCTAGCATTGAGTGAGTTAGCAATAGTGCCAATAGCCACTTGATAGTTAGAGTAGGATTAGGAGATGTTTGAAAACCAACAGACATAAAAAAGCCCAGTCACCGTATGATGACTGGGCTTTTTTATTGTTCGCTTACTAGTCTAATCTGATGCTAAGCAAAAGTGCTAGTAAGTGACGCCGAATAGTGGCGTCCCCAGGGGGATTCGAACCCCCGTTACCGCCGTGAAAGGGCGGTGTCCTAGGCCTCTAGACGATGGGGACGCATAGAGTGTTATAACCAATGGTTACAACGGTACTTCACAATATCAGATAGCTTACAAGTAAGCATTGCCTAGGTGCTGATATCGTCCTACTAGCGAGTATCTATTATAAATTTCAGTAGTACTGAGCATTGCAATAAATAGTATGGTGGAGCTAAACGGAGTCGAACCGTTGACCCCTTGCATGCCATGCAAGTGCTCTACCAACTGAGCTATAGCCCCTCGCTAAGAGTGTGCGTATTTTATGCAAGACCGACAGTCCTGTCAACTACTATTTTAAAAATAATGCATAAATATGCAAAAAAAAGTGTTTTAGCCTATTTTAATGGCCTAACAAGGCCAAATTAGCGTGGATTTTGCTTGAGAGAAATCTCTTTGATGGCTTTATCTGTATAAAACTCTTCTTCAGTACTATTAGAGTTACCATCAGAAAAAATGATGACACAGCACTCAGTAGGGATATATTGACCACCTTTTTCTCTGACGGTTCTGATACCTTTAAAGCCAATGATGTCAAACTGGCTTAATTTATCTAGATTATGATTGGTATAACCACAGTAAGTAGTATATATCCACTTTAAATCTTCAAAATCTTGACCTTTTGTCAGAGTAAGTTTTGCATCATAAAGCTCTTTTACGATGGCATCATAGTATTTCTGCGCTTCTTTGAGCGTGTTAAAGACATAATCTTTGCTTTCTATCGTGACGGTTTTAGCGGCCATGTTTATTTCCAGTGAAGAAGTTTGATAAAGGATATTTAATAGTCTAAAGGTAATAATACCTATTAATAACGAAAAAGGGTCAGAACTGGCCTGACCCTTCTACATTCAAAAATTTCAGTTAATCGACTGTTTAGTAGATAAGTTATTCAGTAGCTAAACTATTCAGCAGCCAAAAAGTCTGGCAATTCTGCCGCTTGTTTCTCAAGCTTTTTCAGTTTCTTTTTACCTAGGCCACCCAGTACATCAACCGCATGACGCAAGCGAGTTAGCGTCATATCAGCACCGATAATCGCCATAGAGTTCATGACTGGCGTTGATGACGTGCTACCAGCGATAGCGATAAAGAATGGCGCCATAAAATCACGCATCTTAATATCGAGGTGAGCGGCAAGACCTTTTAGCGTGGCGTAGATGTTTTCTTCTGACCAAGTTGGCAAGACTTCTAACTGCCATAATGACAGCTGTAGCATCTCGATGATTTGCTCAGGTGTGAGTGACTTATGCGTAAAGCTCTCGGCATTAATATCAGGCAAGTTCTGGAAGTAGAAACCACTCCAATTTACCGCATCAGACAATAGCTCGATACGTGGTTGAATGGCGGCTGCGATAGCGGTTAGTTTGTCACTATTGCTGGCCCATTCGAGGATTTTGTTCTTTAGCTCTTCAGGGGTAAGCGCACGTAGCCACTCTGCATTGAGCCAGTTTAGTTTTTCGATATCGAAGATAGGGCCGCCCAGTGACACACGCTGAATGTCAAAGCTGGCAATCATTTCTTCTAAGGTAAACTGCTCAGCATCATTAGGCATTGAGTAGCCCATACGACCGAGATAGTTTAGCAACGCTTCAGGTAGTACGCCCGCATCACGATAGTAGGTAATAGAAGTTGGGTTTTTACGCTTAGACAGTTTTGATTTGTCTGGGTTACGCAGTAATGGCATGTGGCAAAGTACTGGCATCTCCCAACCAAAATATTCATAAAGCAACTGATGCTTAGGTGCAGAGTTCAACCATTCTTCACCGCGCATCACATGACTGATGTCCATCAAGTGATCATCGACGACATTGGCTAAATGGTATGTTGGCATGCCGTCTGTTTTTAGCAGCACTTGCATGTCGACTTGGGTCCAAGGAATCTCAACCGTACCGCGCAGCATGTCATGTACTTGGCAGATACCTTCGGTAGGCACACGCATACGAATCACGTGAGGTTTGCCCTCGCTTACCAATTGCTCGGTGGTCTCTGGTGCAAGGTGAGCACAGCGACCATCATAACGTGGGGTCTCGCCATTGGCCATTTGCTCAGCACGCATGGTATCTAGCTCTTCACTGGTACAAAAACAGCGAAACGCATGATCTTTTTCTATGAGCATCTCGGCGTGTTTGGTATAAATGTCGCTACGTTCGCTTTGACGATAAGGGGCGTGTGGACCACCGATATCTGGACCCTCGCTCCAATCTAGACCGACCCAACGTAAGGCGTCCAAAATCATTTGTTCTGATTGCTCGGTTGAGCGTGTTTGGTCAGTATCTTCGATACGCAAAATAAACTCGCCGCCATGTGCTTTAGCAAAGGCCAAATTAAATAGTGCGATGTAAGCTGTCCCTACGTGAGGAAAGCCAGTCGGTGAAGGCGCGATACGAGTACGGACAGGGCGCGTTGGTGCTTGGGTCGATGTTTGGGTCATAGGAATCTCAAAATACGTTTGTTAATGAATGTGTTGGTTAATGAATTTAGCAGTGAAAGAGGGTAATAAAAAATCGCAATGACAAATATGAGAGTAATATTTGAATAAAAAATACGGATGAAACAATAGTCGTCAAAGTAGAAAAATAGCGTAAAATATCGTGCTAGTATAACAGAGAGATAGGATATTTTTAATGAAAAGCCCTTCTAGCGCTTGACTACAGATATATCCTTGCGATAATAATGCTAGGCAAGGCATAACTTGTTTGTTTTCATCTGATTTTTCACTATTACTGGCCAAAATGGTCGTCATCTACTGAGTCGTGTGTGTCATTATTAAATAACAAGCAAAAAAATAAGTCAAAATCTACAGCAACTCCTTCGTCAACCACTGAGCACTCTGACTTAGTGGCTAGTTTGTCTACGGTAGAGAATACGTCTGCTGATCAGTCTGCTCAAGTATCTGTAACAGATAAAACAACCTCTGACGAATTGAGTTTTGTCCATGACGCGGTATTGCTGCAAGAAACAGTCGCCGCCGTCTTGGGTGTAAAGTCTTTGCCGAAGCAAACAGGCAATGATGATCAAAACAGCCTCGACCAGAATAGCTTGCAGATAAGCGGTATTTACGTTGATGCGACCTTTGGGCGCGGTGGACATAGCAGGTTGCTATTAAGTCAGCTTGCCGATGATGCACAGTTGATTGTCTTTGATAAAGATCCAACAGCCATAAGCGTGGCTCAAGAGCTGGCAAGTACAGACAGCCGCGTGAAAGTGGTTCATGACAGCTTTGCGACATTGACGGACAGTCTAGCAGCCATGGGTATCGTGCAAGTTGACGGCTTGATGGCGGATTTGGGTATTTCCTCACCGCAGATTGATGATGGCAGTCGTGGCTTTAGCTTCATGCGTGATGGTGCGGTTGATATGCGCATGGATACCAGCCGTGGCCAGTCGGTCGCTGAATGGTTGATGAAAGTCGATGATGAAACCTTGGCTAATGTGCTTTATGACTTTGGCGAAGAGCGTCATAGCCGCCGTATTGCACGTGCGATCAAGCAAATGGACAGCTTTGAATCCACGCTTGAGTTGGCAGAAGTAATCAAAGTGGCGCATCCTAACTGGCAGCGCGGCAAGCACCCAGCGACTCAGAGCTTTCAAGCCATGCGGATTTTTATTAATAATGAGCTTGGCGATGTGGATGCCTTTTTAGAACAAAGTATCCCGATTTTGAAATCAGGCGGACAGCTTGCAGTTATTAGCTTTCACTCGCTAGAAGATCGCCGTATCAAGCAGTTTTTGCAGCGTCATAGCAAAGGGCAGTATCCAGAAGACGAAAATCTACCGATGCCGCCCAATCGTCCACGTTACTTTAGCAAGCCTAAACGCGTGGGTCCAAGCAAAGCTGAAACCAGTCAAAATCCACGCTCGCGTAGTGCATGGTTGCGCATGGCAACACGTACGGATATCGATTATCTACCTGTCGGCGACTAGTAGAGTCTAGATTGTTGGTACATAAACATCTACTTATTCTAAGTACTTGGACATATATGTGCTTAGAAATATAAGTGCTTAGATGTTTCAACGCTTGGGCATGCTATTTGGTCCGCTATCGATTTGTGAGATATGACTGATGTTTTAATGGTTACGTGGCTGTTAAAAACCTGTAAACATTCTCTGCTAGGCTCGACAGTTGCTTTCTTTTTTGTCTGTTTGGTTTTATCTTTACTGATGGTGCTGATGGCTCATGAGTGTTGTATCACTCATAGACGGTTATCGCTTTTTATATTTTGAAGTTCAATTTTTGAGATCGTCATGGCAATATCTGACAAACCGACAAAACGTCGCGCCGCACCGCCCTATAATAACGATATCGGCGAACTATTCGTGCGCCGATTTAATGTGGTCAGTATCTATGTGGCAGTGCTATTAATAATAGCTGCCGCGATCGTGTGGAGCGGTATCAAAACAGCCGAAGGCGTTCAGCAATATCATCAGGACTATAAAACCTTGCAAGACATGAAAAAACAAGAGCGTAAGCTACAAGTTGAGCACCAGCGCTTGCTCATTGAACAACAGACATTTAGTGCGACACCGCAAATTGCCAGTCGTGCTGTGTCTGAGTTGGGTATGTTCTCACCAACCCTCAAAGACAAGCTCATTATCCAGCCAGGGGCCGCTACAGTATTGGTACCAGTGGACACTACTGATTCAGATGACGAAGAGTCATATGCTGTTGGACCACGGGCTTCTACGGATTTGTCTCCTGATGTTGCGGAAGCGGAGGCAGGACAATGAGTGATAAAAAACCTAACACTGGTGTCAAAAAACCTGTCAAAACTACCAGAAAAAAACCAGCCAGTGGCAAGGTTACCAAGCCATTACGCCCTGCTAGCGCGGCTAAATCTGGACAAACGAGCAGCAAGCCTGAAAAACAATCTTCTGGCAATCGAAAAGCCAAACTGTTTGATCGCCTAAAAAAGAACGAAGACAAAGGTGCTTATACCAGCGTCAAAAATCAAAAAGCCAAAAGAGCATTTTTGGGTAAGGCATCTGGCGCATCCTCTCGTGGTGGCTTTGAGCATGATAAAAATCGCTTCCGTACTATTTGGGGTATCGCACTGATCGTATTGGGGTTGCTCATAGCTCGTGCGTATTATTTACAAGTCGCCAATGCCCAGTTCTACCAAGACAAAGGTAATGAGCTTATTACCAGCGTGCGTACGCAAAAATCTTATCGTGGCATGATTACCGATCGCAATGACTTGCCATTAGCCGTCAGCGCGCCACTCGCAACCGTGTCTTTTAGTCCGCATGATTATTCGCGTGAATATTATGAGCTAAAGCGGATTATTCTTACCAACCCTAGCAGTCCACAATTACAGGCGAATATGCAGAAGCGTCTAGACAATATGGATCTGACCACGCTTGCTGCTGCTGCCAACATCTCAGTCGATGAGTTAAAAAAAGTCACCGCCATTGATGACAGTATTGATGTCACTGACGAAGCAGCAGTAAAAGCCGCACTGCCGTCGGGCGCAGGCTCACATTATCTGCCATTGCTGAATAAGGTCACGCCTGAGATTGCTCAGAGTGTCAGCTCGCTTGATTTCCCTGGTATTTATGAAAAGAATTTCTTTCAGCGCTATTATCCGCAGCCGCAACCAAATTCGCAGTTATTGGGCTTTATGGGACAAAGTGCTAGCGACCCTGAAGGTGGTTACGAAGGTCGTGCCGGTATCGAGCGTCAGTATGAGACTGAGCTGGCAGGTGATGATGGTAAGGTATTGGTATTGAAAGATGCCAAACAAAACAGTCTAAAAGAAATTAAGCAAATTGAACCCGAAATACCGGGCAAAGATGTGGCGTTGACTATTGATTCACGATTGCAGTATTTGCTGTATAAAGAGCTAGAAAAAGCAGGGCGTTTGCAAAAAGCACGTTGGTCAACAGGTATGATCGTCGATGTGCAAACGGGTGAAGTTCTTGCACTATCGACATGGCCATCATTTAACTCAAACAACTTAAATGAGATGACGGGTGAAAACCAGCGTAACCGTGCACTCCTTGATGTGTTTGAACCAGGTTCAGTAATGAAGCCATTTACGGTTGCTGCAGCACTAGACTCTGGTAAATACACGCCGACCTCTTTAATCGATACCAATCCTGGATCTATCCGTGTTCGTGGCTATACCATTCGTGATCATAATAATCTGGGTATGATCAATCTAGCAACGCTATTACAGAAATCTAGTAACGTAGCGTCGACCAAGATTGCGCTATCACTGCCAGCCGATGCTATTAGTAATATGCAAAGGCAATTTGGCTTCGGTGCGAAGACACCATTAAAGTTCCCTGGTGAGGGCAGTGGTCTGGTCGTGACACCAAAAGAGAAAGAGACAGCACGCCGTGCAACCGTTAGTTATGGTTATGGTCTACAAGTGACTCTGGCGCAGGTGGCGCAAGCTTACTCAGCGCTAGCCGCAGGTGGCGTCATGCATCCATTGACCCTAATCAAAAATGATAAGCCGCTACCGAGCAAGCGTATCATGGCGCATGAAAAGGCGATGTCGATTGTCCAAATGCTAGAAAGTGTCACCGAGCAGGGTGGCACAGCCAAAGCCGCTGCGATTGACGGTTATCGCGTCGCTGGTAAAACAGGTACATCACGCCGTATCAACCCAGATGGTGGCTATTATACCGACCAGTACCGCAACGTCTTTGCTGGTATGGCACCAGCGTCTAATCCAAAGTTAGTCGGTGTGATGCTCATTGAAGATCCACGCAGTCAAATTTATGCTGGCTTGACGGTAGCCCCTGTGTTCCATAACGTTATGAAAGAGGCGCTACGTTTATATAATGTACCTTTAGACAAGCCGTTAAAAACAGAAGAGCCATAGCAGTAAAAGTGTAACTGACCGTTTTTCAATGTTTAGCGCTTAATTATTCGATTTGTTTCAACCATTTAGGATTTGCCAATGACTATCTCATCGCCGAACAATGCTCCTGTTACCTTGCAACAATTGCTTGAAGTCAATAGCAGTCATAAACAAGGTTTACAGCAGGTATGGACGGCGATGGTAGCGGCATCGGCTGATCAGGCAGCGACTCAAGACAAGTCAAATCATATAAATGTAGTCGCTAACATCCCATTTCACCAGTTCCGTTTAGACAGTCGTCAGCTTGAAACTAATGATGCATTCGTTCTCTTAAAAAGCCAAAAGCCAAACTGTCCAAAAAGCCGTGACTATCTATCCCAAGCTGCTAAAAATGCGGCTTTTATTCTATCGGAAGTCGATCCTATCGCGCTGTTTGCTACGGCGAATGTATCAAATTCTGCCGATATTAGCTCATCAGGGGATAGTATCTCGAACGCACAGCAAAAATTAGCTGCACTATCTTGCCCTGTATTATACGTACCCAATATTCGTGATTTTTTAGGTGATTTAATTCAATCTCGTTTGCAATATCGGCAACCAGCGACCTTACCAAAGGTCGTCGCGGTCACGGGTACGAATGGCAAAACCACTATCAGTCAACTGGTGGCGCAATTAACCCAATTAACTGGCATGAGTAGTGCAGTGATGGGTACAGCAGGTAATGGTCGACTTGGCGCATTAGTACAAGCCAGTCATACGACAGGCGATGCTTTAGCTGTCCAGCAGTTCTTGTATCAAATGGGCACAGAACGCGCTGAACTCTTAGCATTAGAAGCCAGCTCTCATGGATTAGATCAGCAGCGCTTGCAAGGCATGCCAGTGTCTGTGGCGATTTATACCAATTTGAGTCGTGATCATTTAGATTATCATGCTGATATGGCAGAGTATGTAGCGGCAAAAGCTAAGTTGTTTGATAGAGCACATTTTCCAGATTTGACGCATGCCATTATTAATATAGATGACGAGTATGCACAGGTTATGATCGATACTGCGCAGGCCAGCGATGTAATCGTTTGGACCTATAGTTTAGATCCATCAAAAACAGCTACCTTTGTGGCGGCTGACATTAAGCCAAGTCTACAAGGTGTCGAAATTACCCTGCGTAGTGATATGAATGGTAATGGATCTGGCAATGAGAAGATAAGCAACATAAACATCGTGAGTCCATTACTCGGACGCTTTAACGTTGCTAATTTGCTCGCGGCTATTGCTGCTTCAGTGGCGCTTAGTGTGAACTCAAACGATGTTGATAATGGAATATACAGTGACGTTGAGCGTATAGGCGCCGTTGTGCCGCAGTTACAGGGTGCTGTTGGACGCATGCAGCGTGTGCCGTCCAATGATGGCTGTTTTATCGTGGATTATGCGCACACGCCTGATGCATTGAGCCAAGTGCTGGCCAGTCTCAAGACTCATTGTAAGGGACAGCTGTGGGCGGTGTTTGGCTGTGGCGGCGATCGTGATGCTGGCAAGCGTCCATTGATGGCGCAAGCAGGATTGGCTGGTGCTGATCAAGTTGTTTTGACAGCTGATAATCCACGTACCGAAGATCCCAATGTCATTTTGCAAGACATGCAAGCTGGCATGAGTACAGAGCAATATCAACGTACGCATATCGAACCTGCCCGCCAAACCGCCATTGAGTATGCCGTTAGTCATGCCGCTACCGATGATATTGTTGTTATCGCTGGTAAAGGCCATGAAACGTATCAAGAAATTAATCATGTCCGTTATGATTTTGATGACAGTGTCATTTTGCAGCAAACGCTAGCGCAAGCGGGCCGAGTATAGGCAATTGGCCATGACGGTTTTTACGTCACAATCATTTAAAAGTCCAGGGTCTGTTGAACATTCAAATGTGGTGCTGGCAGTCACTATTTTTTTAGACAATATGCAGTGAAATTTTTGATGCCTAGTTATTCTAGGTGAAACAATTTCGCCATATATTGGCAAAAAATAGTACTGCCCTGAAAGGCTGATGCTAAAATTATCCCAAACGTTGTTACAAGCCTAGCTAAGGTCTCGACATTATCGTCGACTTGCGCCTAGTTTGGTGCAATTTTAGCAATCAGCAGCCCTAATATTTGGATGTTCAACAGACCCTAATATCTATAAAAATTAAGTAGTCATCATATAAGGTAATCACTATGACAGCCGACAACGATACTGCCAATCAGTCGCAAGGGCTGTATGTCTGGCAAGTAGATAATCTGCTTGCTGCGACAGCATCTCTTGATGGTCATTGGCAGTTATCACCAGAACAAATAAACGCAGGACAGACCGAGTTATCAAACGACACTGTCACGGGCAATCGTATCGCTACCGATACCCGTACGATAAAGCCGGGTGATATATTTTTAGCGCTGAGCGGTGACAATTTTGATGGTCACGATTATATCGATATGGCGGCATCAAAAGGTGCTATCGCTGCTATCGTATCTCGTCCTGTTACCAGTCCAAGCAGTATTCCGCAGTTGGTAGTGAGTGATACTCGTCTAGCACTAGGTCAGTTGGCTGCTTATCGTCGCCAGCAGCACACAGATTTGACCGTGATTGCAATCACTGGCTCTAGTGGCAAGACCACTTGCAAAGAGATGCTTGGCAGTATCTTTGGTAGATTGGCGCCAACACTGATTACCCGCGGTAACCTAAATAATGACTTGGGCGTGCCAATGATGTTGCTTGAGCTGTCGGATCATCATCGTTATGCTATCTTAGAATTGGGCGCCAATCATATTGGTGAGATTGCCTATACGACTGAGATTGTTCAGCCTGATGTAGCTTGTATCTTAAACATTGGCACCGCGCATCTAGGTGAATTTGGTAGCCGTGAAGGTATTTGCCAAACTAAGGCAGAGATTTATAGCACATTAACCAATGACCAGTTTGCGATTGTTCCTGATAAGGATGATTTTACCAATCAACTGCGCCGTATCGCTGAAAAACATACGTCTCATGTAATTGGGTTTGGTAATACTGACGTTAGTGCTAGCCATCTCGATGTAGAGCCTGAGCGCAGTGAGTTTAAATTGCATATTGGCAGCCAAGTTCATGATATCAACTTGCCACTGGCTGGTGAGCATAATGTCAATAATGCTTTGGCCGCTGCTGCCTGTGCACATGCACTAAATATTGACGTGAGTGACATCGTGATTGGGCTTGAAAATGCCCGTCCAGCCAAAGGCCGTTTGAACAGTCAGTTACTTGGTATGCATCGCCTAATTGATGATACTTATAATGCCAACCCTCATTCGGTTCGTGCAGCAGCTAAAGTATTGGCCGCGCAAACGGGTACGCAAGTGATGGTGCTCGGTGATATCGGTGAGCTCGGTGAAGCAGCTATCAGTGAACATCAAAGTTTGGGTCGTACCATTGCGACCACAGGCATCAATGTGCTGCTCTGTGTTGGTGAGTATGCCCCTTATACCGTGGCTGGCGCGCAAGAGATTGCTGATATTAGCGCGCATGCATTTGCGGATAAAGACAGTTTATTAAAGTATTTACAGCCATATTTGCAAGCGCAACAAGCGAAGCCTTGTACTGTGTTGTTCAAAGGCTCTCGTTCCATGGAAATGGAAACTCTTATAAATGCGCTAGTCGAGGAGTAGGCGGTGTTAGTTTGGTTGTTTGGCTGGCTTGGCCAGTATTATACGCCGTTTTCTGCGGTTTCTTCATTGACGTTGAGAGCATTACTTGCGGTCGTGACTGCGCTTGCTTTTAGTATGGCGTTGGGTGGACCTGTCATTCGACATCTTCGTTCGCTCAAGTACGGTCAAGCGATTCGTAACGATGGGCCTCAGTCGCATTTGGCTAAGACGGGTACGCCAACCATGGGTGGTGTCCTGATTCTCAGTGCCATTGGGGTATCGACGCTATTGTGGGCACGTCTAAACAATCCTTATGTCTGGATTTTGCTCGTTGTCATGGTTATTTTTGGTGCAGTGGGTTGGGCAGATGATTGGCTCAAGATTAAATATAAAAACCCCAAAGGCCTAATCGCTCGCAAAAAATATTTTTGGCTATCGATGGGCGCGTTATTTGTCGGCATATCTTTGTATTATATCGCGACGTTACAGCCAGATATTGCAACTACTCGTGAGATGCAGGATTTGTTATTACCTATCTTTAAAGACTGGATGATTCCATTTTCGGCAGTGCCATTCGGTATTGGTTTTATTATCTTTACCTATTTTGTGATTAATGGTGCTTCTAACGCGGTCAATTTGACCGATGGTTTAGATGGCTTGGCTATCTTGCCAGTGGTTTTAGTCGCGGCAGGTTTAGGTGCGATGGCCTATGTATCAGGTGATGTACGCTTTGCTGATTACTTACATGTGCCTTATATCGCTTACAACTCTGAAGTCATTATTGTCTGTGGTTCGATGATTGGCGCAGGACTTGGCTTCTTATGGTTCAATGCGCATCCAGCACAAGTATTTATGGGTGATGTCGGCGCACTTGCCCTCGGTGCGATGCTCGGTACGATTGCGGTTATGACTCGTCAAGAGATTGCCTTCGCCATTATGGGTGGTCTGTTTGTCGCTGAAGCACTGTCTGTTATGCTACAAGTAGGTTCATACAAACTGCGTAAAAAACGCGTTTTTCGTATGGCGCCATTACATCATCACTTTGAAGAAATTGGCTGGAAAGAAACGCAAGTGGTGGCAAGATTTTGGATTATTGCTATCATTCTTGTTATTCTAGGTCTCATGACTCTAAAACTACGTTAACTTTAAAGGTTCGTTAATTTTAAAGCTGCGTTGATACTGTTATTCTGATTAACGTTAAAGCAATATCGATACTGTTGCTTCAAGAGCCACTTCAAACCTATTTGAAGTGGCTTTTTGTTTTCCAGTCATCACGTTTTTAATAGCTTCTTTTCTGCATGAACTAACTCGAATTTTGCTAAAATGTCAGTCATATTTGTATGACTTTGAGAAACTCGTGTCTTTATTTATCTGCCCCCTTTGTCAATCTCCACTACAGCCTGCTGCAGATACATGGCGCTGTGATGGTAGCTTACACCCTAAGCAAACAGCACATCCATTTGATGTGGCGCGTCAGGGTTATGTCAATCTGCTACCAGTACAGCAAAAAAAATCTAAAGCCCCAGGCGACAGTCAGCAATCTATTGAGGCTCGCAAGCGGTTTTTGCATGCTGGGCATTATCAGCCATTGAGCGATTTAATTTGCCAAAAAATGGTGGCGTTATTGTCATCAAATGAACAGGTGAATTGGTTGGATATTGGTTGCGGAGAAGGCTACTACATACAGTCAATGGCGCAACTGGGATCGGATGTCATAGACACTCTAATCGCTGCTGATATCAGTAAACCTGCATTGGTTGAATTGGCTAAAGCCAGCAAAGCAGCAGGTCGGTTGTGGTATCAACAAAATAAAGAGACATCTATTCAGACGACAGCGATCTATCCGTTAGTCACTAGCGCCGCGCACCTACCATTACGCGCTCATAGTATGACGGGTATCAGTAGTATTTTTAGTCCCATTCTGCCAGAGGCTTTTGCTGAAGTATTGGCTGATAAGGGCTATCTAATCATTGCCAAACCTGATGCAGGTCACTTGGCAACAATGCGTGATGCCTTATTTGATGATGTTCGCGAGCATGATTCTGATAAATTTTTAACAGAGTTGTCACCGTATTTTACGCTATTAGATACTCATCGTGTCAGTACAGAGCTAACGTTATCAGCAGGTGATTTGGCTGATTTGATGACCATGACGCCCTATGCGTATCGTGCACGTAACGAGAAAAAACAGGCATTACTAACAGCCGTTGAAACAAAGCCATTTAATACTGAGGCAAAATTTGTGGTTTATTTTTTGCAAAAGACGACCGATAAGTAGCTGCTTATATCAGTATGCCTATATAGCTGTATAGTGCTGATAACGAGAGTATAGCTAGCATTAATACTCTCCTAATAGCCAACCACTCACAAAGGCAAAGTACTCACGGAACCACGCATTATAGCGAATGGACAAAGGCGTAGAACTGGCGATGGTGATAGGTTGCTCATAGCCTTGGTGCTTGGCAATACTGGCTGCGCGAATGGTATGAAAGTCACTGGTCACGATAGCGATGGGCTCAGCGATAGACAGCCCGTTTGCTTCTAAGATGGCTCGGCTATTGGCTAAGTTTTCTTCGGTACTGGTGCTTTTACCTTCTTGTGAAATACGCTCGAAAGCAATGCCATGTGATTCGTGTAGATACGTTGCCATAATATCGGCCTCGCTACGTGTACGCTGAAAGCCCACGCCGCCACTGGTTATGATCAATGCATTAGGTTGTGATTCGATCAGTGGCACAGCGGTGTCCAAGCGTTTGGCGAGAGTCGGTGTTGGTTTGCCTGCCACCGTTCCTGAACCCAATACAATAATCGCTGCCACAGTCGGTGCAGGCTCTTTGCTAAGCGTAATCTGCTGCTGTAATGACCAGATAAAAAGCCCAAAGCTAATGAGCCAAAGCGTAAATGCAGCCCACAGTCCATACCATAAACGATTTAACCAAGGGTTTCGGCTGAAAAATTTGCGAATGGCTTGCCAAAATAGGCCATGAGCGACAAAGACAATCCCTAATAGCAACGGTACTACCGAGCCAAAATTAATTTTACCAACCGCTATCAAAGTAACACAATCAACGATGGTCACGATACCGATAGTGAATAAGATGACACGAATGCTAGTAAGTAATGCTTTTGACATAGAAATAATACGCTTGTATGTAGATAATCGGTATATGAGAGAGTGGTTTTAAAGGTGCCGAGTCTAAGATTATCACAGTCGTACATTATGATAGATGGATAGGGTATGGATTTTTAAGGCGGGTCATCAATCATCAAATAAAAAAGAGCTCCCTAATTGGGAGCTCTTTTTTTGAAAGATATATAAAACTGCTATTTAAACAATCTCTAGCGATGCATACCACGGACAGGATAGTTGTTTTCTGGATTTCTAATGAAAGCCAAGCCACCAGCCAGCACTTCTAGATCTGGACGGGCAAATGGTGCATTTGAGATGTCGAGGATTTGAATATTACCTTCTGCATTGATAACAAACAGACCAGGTTCAGCGAATGGATGATCGGTTTCTTTCTCTGAGCGTGGGTCAGAGATGTATAAACCTAGCGTGTTCATCTGCTCAACAGTTAGACCGTAAGCGATAGGGAAGTTAATATCTAGCTCTTCTAGGTGCGCGTTTAATTGCTCTTTACTATCACCTGAGATGGCGATGATATCAACGCCTACCTTAGCAAACGACTCTTTTATAGATTCAAGCTGAGTGAGGTATTGAGTACATTTTGGGCAATGTTTACCGCGATAAACAACGACCATTTTCCAGTCATGACCATTTTCGGGCGTACCTAATGATTTTACTTCGCCATTTAGCACGGTTACGTCTATCTCTGGGAATTTTACGCCAGCATGAAGTTTTTGAGTGTAGTCTGTTGACATTATTTTTATCCTTATCATTTTATTAAAAAATTATTTATGTTGAATTTGATTGATCGTTCAATATGCTCAGTACCGATACTACAAATAAACGCTCAACAATGAAGTTGGCTTTTTGTTAGCGAGTGCAAGGTTTTATGACTGCTCAGCTTTCTAGTTCTCTCTCTCGTTACATGGAATGGGCAAGGTGAGGGAGATACTTATCTTATCTGTTATTATCTGATCATTCAGATAAGCATTAGGACAATGACTAACAGTGCACAATTCAATCAAGCTTTCTCCAGTAAAATAACTTTTCTTCCAATTATGTGCCATATTACCCAGTCCCTTTGAGCTTGTATTTATTCGATTCACATCATCAATTAAAAACGTTTGCCTCGCTATTCCTAGCCGACGAACAGTTGTACTCAGATTGCCTTTGTGATTCGTTGTTTTTGACAGCCTCTGATTTAAATCCCGTACTGTAGCTCTGCATTTTCTCGGTAACGATAAACTCCTTATCGAGTTGTTAGTTGACCAAGTTTGGTTATAAGGTTTTTTCAATAGAGCTCAAGGTATATCTTAATTTTACAAATGGTGATAAAGATGACATGAATTACCATAAAATGAGAAAAATAGTAGGGAAAATCCTGTAAATCTTACCTAATTTATATAACTAGCAGTTGCATTTAGAATGCAGTTTGGAGGGAGTGCTAGAATTTTATATTATATCCTAGCAAATTATAATTTTACATTATTTAACAATGTTGCTAACTTTCCTATTTGTATTCTAGTGTAAGTTTATTGTATCTAATCTTAGATGTTGTAGATCAAAACCACTACTCTTGAGGATGATAATATGAAGAAAATTGGAAATGCTTTATTGATAACCGTAGGCCTAGCCTTTAGCCCGTTCACACAAGCCATCGCAGCAGAGCGTCCAATTATTTCTGTTCTGATTCCTGGAAAGCATAATGATAATGGTTTTATGGAAGCAGCTTATCGCGGCTACGAAAAGATCAAAACTGAATTAGATGTCGATGCGAACTATGTCTCCAATATATCCGCCACTTCAGATCAAAAGCTATTAACGGATGCAATACGAGAGCTTGCACAAAAAAATCCAGATATGATCATTGCTCATGGTGGACAGTGTAACGGTCCAGCAGAAGTCATCAGTAAAGAGTTTCCTGATATTAAATTTGTCGTTATTCAAGGTCACGTACAAGGCCCAAATCTGTCAAGTTATGTGGTACGCCAAGAAGACTCTGCATGGTTGGCAGGTGCGCTTGCAGGGCTGACGACTAAAACGAATATAGTAGGTCATATCTCTGGCGCTTGGCCTAAGCCTGGTCTGATGGGTCGTGCAGCTTTCTATGATGGGCTAAAATATGTTAATCCTGAGGCTACGTTTTTGACTTGGTTCACAGGCGATTTAGATAACAAGGATATCAACGCAGATGCGGCTTCAGCAGAGATATATAAAGGAGCTGACGTTATATACACAATGCTAAATGCTGGGCGTCAGGGTGTGATTGAGGAAATCAACACTCATGATGGTAAAGTACGTCACATTGGTAATGTATCCGACTGGACCAAGGTCGATGGTTCATTTGTTGGCTCAGCTGTTGCTGATGCAAGTGTGGCTATTCTCAATGCCGCTCAAGATCTTACTACTGGAAAATGGCGCCCTAATCAGATACACGAAATAGGACTCAATCAAAATGATGTTATAAGGCTAGCTGTTGCTGACGATGTATCGCCAAAGGTGAAAAATAAATTAGATACTTTGGCTAAGAAAATTATTGATGGTGACATTAAGATTTCTACAACCTATAACGGCAAAGAGTTTAATCCGGTAACTGGTAATTTTGTACCGCAGACCTTCAAAGAAACACTGAAAAAATATCAATAGTAGATTTAATAGAAAAAAATAGAGTTGAAAATCTGGTTATTGTCTCTTGATAAACTTAACAAATTGACAACTGCTAAAGCGGCACTTACTTTGCCAAACTGATATTTCTCTTGGTTTAAAGGTGACTTAAAGTGTTCACTTTTTTGAAGAGTCTTATACATAGTAGGGTCAGTTATGGAATCTACAAAGATGAGATTATTGCTACAATAACCAGTTTCTTGCTTTACTATATTATAGGTTCTGATAGCCGTACCAATGAGAATCCTGGATATAAAGCAAATATAAATGATGATGGGAAGGTTGGGAGTCCACAGAATGAACTGCCCCGAATATATCGGAGGCCGTTTATTTAAGTTAGACAGCTAGGCTCAACTGATTAAGATTATCACAACAAAAGCAATCACACTAGAGTCGGCTATTTTATCCGTGTAGCGAATAGATAAGGACTGAAAGCCTCGATCACTGTGATAAAGAACTTCTTCGTATTTATGTCTGCTATCACTTGATTTAAAGTTGCTATTACAGTGTCTGTATTTAGACGATTACATATTTCAAAGCCGACGATAGCAAGAGCAGACATATTCATAATAAAAAGGCTATAAATCCAGTCACTACATATCAGGTGTTCTAAATTAATTGACCACTACAAATAGCCCAACACAATACATGAGATGCATAGAGTCAAACGGGAATATTTCGAGCAGCAGTAGATAATGAGTAGAGACAGAGAGTCTTACTTTTAAAAGGTTTAAGGGATGCTTGAAATAGGGTAGGACAAGATAAAAAAGCTGAGGCTTTGATTAAGTAGAATAAGATTGGCGGTGAAGGAGGAAGTCAAACTAATATAGTAAGTAATTGATATTAAAGTATTTAATTATAAATCTATACATTGTAGACCAACTATTAGACCAACATATATAAAGTGTTGGATGCAAAGCAGACAATTAGGTTTATATTTTAATTAAGTGTAACAAAATATTTCTACAGTACTATTTGGTTTCAAACATATACTATCACTAAAAAGCATTTTTGGTTGTTAGGACTTATTTTTATCTAACCACTTAACTCGTCTAATACTACTCGCCACCATCCCAAGCGAACTCTCCTCTATAGTCATTCCACTATAAAAACATTACAGCGTTAACCTCGCTTGAGGTATCACATATACATCTACACTCAGTTGCCTTGTACTACTTTTAAATTGAATCGACTATACAATGTCTGCGTAACGCTCGTTATACACACGCAAGATAACATTCTTATCTAGTATCAACTACTTGTCAATAAAGTCATTATTTATTAGCGCAATCACAACCTCTCTATAAGGTTTGGTCAGTAAGTGCTCAACGATTAATCGGTCGTTGGATCAGATACGGATATTCAACAAGTTGCCGTTTTCTATTTTGACCAAGTAAATTGAAGCAGGATAGAGTTTGAGCAGATTACTCAAATTAATATAGCATGAATATACTTAGATATTTCGCAAAGCTAAATTTTTTATGCATAAAAGTCAATTATGCATAAAAATCGTTGACTCCTATACTAAGTTAGTAGATAATTACACAGCTTAGTATTTATTTACATAATTTAGAATTATGCATAAAAAAAGGGGGGTGTTTGTGAGGAACCAATATAAGCATTTAGAACTTATCCAAATATGTGAAATAAAATCAGGTCGTTCGATACGTGGTGCTATCACTGGAGTTGAGGATACTGGTATAAGAATCGTGCAAATGAAAGACTTATCTGTAGATGGTATTTCTTGGGATTCTTGTATCTCTACTGAACTGACAGGTAAAAGCGCGCCTGACTGGCTTGTTAAAGGCGATGTTCTAGTACTAGCACGTGGTAATCAAAATTATGCAGTTTTAGTTGATGACTCTATAAACGATATAAATGCTAAGGTAATAGCAGCACCTTATTTTTTTGTATTGCAAGCTAAAACTGAAAAAGTACACTCTACCTATTTAACATGGTGGCTGAACCAGAAACCAGTACAAAACTACTTTAAAACTAAGTCTAGAGGTACAGGATCACTTAGCTTGCCACGTTCTGCACTAGAGGAAACAGAGATTGTATTACCTACTATTGAGGAACAACAGATTATTGCCAGTTTATATAGCAATCTCGCTCAGCAGAAGGCTGTGCAGCAAGAACTGATATCCAATAGTGAACAGTTATTAGCTGGAATAGCTCAGATAATTAATAACAATAAAGAAGGATATTGCTAATGTTAAAAATTGAAGGTTTGAATTTAGTATTGGTAGGGCTTGCTGCGTCAATACCATTGCTATCGCCGTTTCTTCCATTCTTAAGGGATTTTATCTCAGCTACAATAAGTCGAGTGGTTAAAGATAGGGCTGCAATAGAGAAGCTGAGACTAGATTTAGATAATTTGCTAAGTAAAGAAAAATATATACAGGATATTAACGTTTTAAATGTAAAAATGTTTAGAAACATACCGTTTGCAAAGATAAATATCTTGCTGCGTAAAAATATCAGTTTGACACATCTTGTTGAAATGAGTGATATCACTAAAAAAGGTTTGTGCACCTATGTACGAGAATCCGAAAAAATAGAAATAGTAAGCGCTAAAAGATGTAGAGCCGTTAAGAGAAAAGATATTATTTTGCATCTCTATTTCATTTTATTTTTAATGACTATCTTAGCACTTTTTGTAGATATCGTTTGGTTTCAAGAGCCTATAACAATAGTATTATTGTTTATTTTCTTTTGCACTTTTGAGATTGCTTGGCTCAAAAGGAGAAGTCCTTATGAGTCGTACAAAGAGCTAACTAAAAATGAAGAAAGCATAAGTAGACTTCGTAATCAGGGCATTATAGTTGCTCAGACTATTACTAGCTAAGTCATGCGAACAATTGTAGATACCAGTCATATACAAATCAGTTCTTTAAATAGAACCAATAGAATAAATAATTTTAGCTTATCAATAGGAACAGAGAATGAGTACAACCGATACGATTACTACTACCCAAATCAATCAAGACGATATCAATAAAGCCGTATGGAACGCCTGCGATACTTTTCGCGGGGTCATCAGCGCTGATACCTATAAAGACTTCATCTTAAGCATGCTGTTCCTAAAGTATCTGTCTGATGTCTATCGCGATGAGTACAACAAGCTGGTTGATCAGTATGGCGACAACCCCGAACTGATCCACGCCATGATGTCCAAGCAGCGTTTTGTGTTGCCTGAAGGTGCTAGCTTTTGGGACTTGTATGAGCAGCGTCATCAGCCGGGTAATGGTCAACGGATTGACGAGGCGCTACATGCGTTAGAGGAAGCCAACGGTACGAAGCTCAAAAACGTCTTTCAAGATATCAGCTTTAACACCGATAAACTCGGTCAAGAAAAGCAAAAGAATGAGCTGTTACGCCACCTGCTAGAAGATTTTGGCAAAGACATCCTCAATCTAAGCGTTGAGCGTGTTGGTAGCTTGGACGTGATTGGTAATGCTTATGAGTTCTTAATCAAACACTTTGCTGCTAGTAGTGGGGCGACGGCTGGTGAGTTCTATACGCCGCCCGAAGTATCGAATTTGCTAGCGACTATCCTTGAGCCTGTAGAGGGCGATCAAATCTGTGACCCTGCCTGTGGTTCAGGCTCGCTACTCATCAAGTGCGGGGCGATGGTACGCAAAAACTCGGGCTCTAAAAAATATGCGCTATTTGGTCAAGAAGCCATTGGCAGTACATGGGCACTGGCGAAGATGAATATGTTTTTGCATGGCGAGGACAACCACCGTATCGAGTGGGGCGATACCATCCGTAATCCGCTGTTACTGGGTAGCGATGGCAAGCACTTATTACAGTTCGATGTGGTGACCGCCAATCCGCCGTTTTCACTGGATAAATGGGGTCATGAAGATGCCAGTAGCGATCCCTATGGTCGCTTTCATCGCGGTGTACCGCCCAAGACCAAGGGCGACTATGCCTTTATCAGTCATATGATTGAAACGCTTAAGCCAAGCACTGGTCGTATGGGTGTGGTCGTACCGCATGGCGTGCTGTTCCGTGCGTCTAGTGAAGGCAAAATCCGTCAGCAGCTCATCGAAGAAAACCTACTCGATACGGTGATTGGTTTACCTGAGAAGCTGTTCTTTGGTACGGGTATTCCTGCAGCAATTTTACTGTTTAAGAAAAATAAAACCGATGACACGGTATTATTCATCGATGCCAGTAATGAGTTTAAATCAGGTAAGAACCAAAATCAGCTCACTGAAGATAATATCAATAAAATTATCGCGACTTATAAAGCGCGAGAAAGCGTCGATAAATATGCGTATCTAGCGAGCTTTGATGAAATTAAAGAAAACGACTTTAACCTAAATATTCCGCGCTATGTTGATACGTTTGAGGAAGAGGCGGAGATTGATTTGGATGCGGTGCGTACTGAGCGTCTTGAATTAAAAGCTGAATTAGAAAGTTTAGAGGCCGAGATGGCAGGGTTTTTAAAGGAGTTGGGTTATGAATAAATACCCGACATCTTGGAAAGTACAACGATTAGGTAAGGTTTTTCCTAAGGTAGTTGTGGGATATGTAGGAAACGTTAATGATCACTATTGTTCTGAAGAGGAAGGGGTGCCTTTTTATAGAACGTTAAATATTAGGAATGGTTATTTTAGGCACATAGACCTTAAATATGTCACTTACTCATTTAATGATAAAAACAAAAAATCCCAAATTAAAAATAACGACATACTGATTGCCCGCGTGGGAGCTAATCTAGGCATGGTATGCAAAGTCACAGGCTTAAATAGTGTCGCCAACATAGCTAATGCAATTATTATTAAATCAAGTTTAATAGAAGATGCTGATGTTGATTTTTTTACCTATTTCTTACTTTCTCCATTTGGAAAAAAACAGATTTTTGCTGGAGCAGCAGGTGGAGCACAAGGTGTTTTTAACACTAAGCTTACGCAAGAAATAAAAGTTCCTGTTCCAAGTTTTCCAGAACAACAAAAAATCGCCAAAATCCTATCAACTTGGGATAAAGCGATTGGCGCGACTGAGCGTTTAATTGAGAGTAGTACCCAGCAGAAAAAAGCTTTGATGCAGCAATTGCTGACCGGTAAAAAGCGTTTGATTGATGAGTCGGGTAAGCGGTTTGAGGGTGAGTGGGAAGAGAGAAAGCTGAGCAACTTAGGTTCAACGTTTAACGGCCTAACAGGAAAAACCAAAGTAGACTTCGGTTCTGGCAAGAAATACATCCCTTACATGAATATTTTCAAAAATACTTTCATAGATACGGATAATCTCGATTATGTAAATATTGATGTCGATGAGAAGCAGAATACAGTACAGTTTGGAGATATTTTTTTCACAACGTCGTCAGAAACTCCTGAAGAGGTCGGTATGTCGTCTGTTTTGCTGAAGAAAACTAAAGAACCAATATATTTGAACTCTTTCTGCTTTGGCTTTAGACTTTTCGAAATCGATAAGGTTGCTCCAGCTTTTATTGGTTATATTTTGAGAAGTAGCCATGTTCGGAGAAAAATTGCAATTTTAGCTCAAGGTGCTACACGTTATAACTTATCAAAAGTTCAACTATTGAAAATATCTATAGCTTTACCTTCTTTAGAGGAACAACAGAAAATCGCCACCGTGTTAACCAATGCCGATAGAGAGATTGAATTGCTTGAGCAGCAATTGGCTGATTTGCAGCAAGAGAAGAAGGCGCTGATGCAGGTTTTGTTGACGGGTAAGAGAAGGGTGGTGGTTGATGGGGAAGCAATTTAATGGGAGTTAGTCCTCGAATAAGTGATGAAATACTAGAGAAAAATTTAGAGAGAGTAATAGGCTTTGTTGCGAACTGTGATAGCAAAGTATCCTACTTACTCTCTGCTGTAGGAATTATTCTTACTATCCTATTCACTGTAAAGCCTACAAATCTAACTTTTCTAAAGTTAGCTATAGGTAGTGATGAGACGCATGCACTCCTTGGATTTAGTGTGTTAACAATTATCTTGTCTTCATTCTATTTTCTACAAGGGGTATATCAATTATCACAAGCATTGACAGCACGAACAAAAATACATTCTGGAAATAGTAGCTCTATGATCTTCTTTGGTGCGATATCAGCTCAAGCAGGTAGTCATGATTACTTACAGAGTATCGAGAAGAATGAGTATAGCTATAGAGAGGATTTAGCTTGTCAGATATACATTAATTCAAAAATATGTACAGAGAAATTTGAAAGATACAACAAAGGCTTTAAATCAATTTTATTTAGTTTGCCATTACTTGTAGTTTCTTGGTCCTACTTGTTTTAAATAAGGATAAAAAAAATGTCAGAATATGATTATAAGCAAGGAAAGAACAGAGTGGAGTCTATCCTTGATAACTACATGAAAATAGAAGAAAAAAATAAGCTTCCAAGTGATGATAACTTCACTTTTGAAAATGGTTATTTGTCATGGGTAACAGCTATATTTGTTGATATAAGAGACTCTACTTCTTTATTTTCTAAGAATGATGAACCTACTGCTAAGTTAGTTAGAGCATTTACTTCAGAGATTATTGAGATTCTTAGAGATGATGAAAACATGCGTGAAATAGGTATTCGTGGAGACTGTGTTTATGCAATTTATACTACCCCTGAAAAATCCGATATTCTAGAATGTGCTAATAAAACTTTTTATATTAATACTTTTATTAATATGTTTAACAAGTTACTCGAAAATAGAGGTCAGGATAAAATTAGAGTAGGCATTGGTATGGCTACCGATAAGGAGCTAGTAATTAAAGCGGGTAGGAAAGGGGTAAGTATTAATAGTAAAGTATGGATAGGAAAAGCTGTAACTATTGCATCGAAGTTGTCTTCTTATGGTGAAAAAAGCTTTCATTCTAGATTGATGTATTCTCCACTATCTTACGAAAACTTTATTGAAGGTTTTGAAAAGAAACAACCAAACGATAATGTAAGAAACTGGTTTTCTTATCAAAGTGGCTTAGATGCATATGGATCAGGAATTTTGATGAGTGAGTTTGATGATTGGGTCAAAGGTGATTTCGCAGAATGATCAGAAACTTAGATATATATAACTAAACCTAAGGAGATTAAGTTAAAAATTTCCTGCCTTAAACTTTCTTGTTATGCTGGATGGCTAGTTTGTTCTGTAGCAGTTATTAATGCATAAAAATTATCAATTCCAATCAGAGGAACAATAAAGTGAATGTGACTATTACAACAAAAACATTCGATGGACAAGGTGGACGTGATGAGTTTCAACGTAAAAGTATCGCTGAAAAAGCCATTAAACTTCTGAAATCTGATATAGATATTTCACCAATGGTCATTGATGGTAGTTGGGGCACAGGTAAAACTGAGTTCTGCCATAAACTTATAAATCTAATGAAGCAAGATAATACACACAATATTATTTATATTGACGCTTTCAAAGCTGATCATGTCGATGAGCCTTTGATGACTGTACTCGCGGAAATTATTAAAATCTTACCTGACGGTCCACGCAGAAAGGCTTTTATAAATAGAGTGTTACCAGCTGTACGGTATACCTTAAAAACAGTTGCTAAAGCTGGGGTTTCCCATCTTCTAAGACAAGACTTTGCTGATCTTACAAACGATTTTGATGAAATGATTCAAAAAGCCGCTGATGATTCAATAGATAAAACAGCAGAGTTAATACTCAAAGATCATGTAGAGGCAGAAAAGAGTTTACAGACGTTACAAACTGCTTTAACTGCTATCGCATCTCAACATCCTATTATCATATTTATCGACGAACTTGATCGCTGTAGACCAAACTTCGCGGTTGATATGCTGGAGATAATCAAGCATACCTTTGATGTTGAAGGTGTTAGCTTCGTACTTGTTACTAATACTCAGCAGTTGAGAGCTTCTATAAACCATTGCTATGGTCAGGCAGTTAATGCACAACGTTACTTAGATAAGTTTATAAAGTTCCAATTTGAGTTGTCACCGCATTCTCAACGACACATGACAGACCCTGTTTTAGCTGCTAATGCTTACTTTTACCAGCTGATAGGAGAAAAAGGTTGCTTATCTAGTAGCCTACTAGCAAATACCCTTTTAAGAAAGTTTCTTATAAAAGTTATTAGGCACCAAGGTCTTTCTCTCAGAGAGATAGAGACATTAGTGCTACATATACAAGTAGTACAAGTACTATCTAATTCGCATCGTTTTATCCCTGACGAATATATTGGTTATTCGTTGTTGAGATTAGTTGGTGTCATGCTAGTTTGCTTTAGACCTGATATTTTAAGAGAGATTAGAAAAGGTGTGGTTGATGCTGATTTGTTAGGTGATTTCTTGGGTGTAACAAAACTAACTTATCTTGAAGAGGGTGGTCGTGAAATACCTGAAGTATGTGAATTTATCATGGCTTCTCTGAGTGCTGATTTCAATGAAAATAATATTAACTATGCTACATCAGAAGATCAGCAGAAAAAATGGAATTCATACATGAGACATGTCAGTTTTATGGAAGGAATACCATATAGAGGTAGAGCGGTAGCTCAATTTATAGAAACAGCAAATATAATGGCGTTTGAATAATAGGAATACGTAATGACATCAGCCATAAACTTCGCTGAAGAATTCAGCTCAAAGATTCCAGCCTTAACCTTACTGACAACATTAGGCTATGAGTTCATACCACCCAGTCAGTGCAGCGCCATGCGCTCAAAGGTTGTTTCAAATAAGGCTACTGACCAAGTCGTATTACTACCTATCATGCGTGCATTTTTAGCCGAGCAAACTTTTACGTTTGAAGGTAAGGCGCATCCTTTATCAGACAGTGCCATTGATAAAATCATGCACGAGCTCAACCCTGCCATGAACTTGGGCTTGCAGTTGGCCAATGAAAAACTCTATAACGCTATGTTATATGGCGTGACGGTGACCGAATTTATCGATGGAAAAAAAACCTCGCAAACCATCGCTCTGATAGATTGGAATACTATTAGTAATAATAGCTTTCACGTTACCGAAGAGATGGTGGTACTCAATAGCGAGGGCACGAGTAGTCGTAGACCTGATATCGTTTGCTTTGTGAATGGTTTACCGCTAGTAGTCATCGAAGCCAAACGCCCTGACTCCAGTAGAGAGTGGCAATCGACCAATGCCCAAGCGGTATCCCAGCATATTCGCAATCAACATCAAAAAGAAATCCCACATCTATTTGCCTATAGCCAGTTATTACTGGCCATCAATGGTAATGACGGTCTGTATGCCACTTGCGGTACGCCTGAGAAGTTTTGGGCAAAATGGGTCGAAGAAGAAATCTCTGAGCCTGAGTTTGCCCGTATAAAAAATCAAGCACTCAGTCCTAAGCACATTGAGAATCTGTTTGGTGATCGTCCTGCCTCTATCAAAGAGGAATATAAATCATTGATTACTGGCGGTGATCTAGTCGTCACCGACCAAGACCGCTTAATCATTAGCCTTTTACAGCCTGAGCGTTTGCTTGAGATGACGCGCATGTTTACCTTGTTTGATAAAAAAGTGGGCAAAATTGTTGCCCGTTATCAGCAGGTCTTTGGTATCAAAGCCTTGATTGAACGTATCAGTACCTTTGATGGCCCTGATGGTAAGTCGGGTAGTCGGCAAGGTGGTGTCATTTGGCATACCACAGGTAGCGGCAAGTCCTTTACGATGATTTTCTTCTCCAAAGCTTTGATTTGGTTAGAAGAACTCGCCAAGTGCCGCGTCATTATCGTCACCGACCGTGTCGATCTAGAAACTCAGCTTAGTCAAACCTTTGCTTCTGGTGGTGTGCTCAGTGATCGCGATAAATCCGATGCCATGGCAACCTCTGGTCGCCGTCTAGCACAACAAATCGGGCACGGTAACGAGCGTGTTATCTTCTCTATTATTAATAAGTTTGGCTCAGCGGTTAAGTACGATGAGTGCTATAACGACAGCCCAAACATCATCGTCATGGTCGATGAAGGTCACCGTAGCCAAAACGGTGAGAATAACATCCGTATGGCGCAAGCCCTACCAAACGCTGCTTTTATTGCCTTTACGGGTACGCCTCTGCTAAAGGATGATAAGACTGAAAACAAATTCGGTAGCATCATTCACTCTTATACCATGCAGCAAGCGGTTAAAGACAAAACCGTTACCCCACTCTTATATGAAGAGCGTATCCCTGAGCTCAATACCAATGACCAAGCCATTGATGCTTGGTTTGACCGTATTACCCAAAAGCTTACCGATGATCAAAAGACTGATCTCAAACGTAAGTTCTCACAAAAAGGTCAAATCTATCAGGTTGAAGGTCGTATTGAACTGATCGCTCATGACATTTCTGACCACTTCCAAAACTTTAAACAGCAGCACCTTAAAGGTCAACTGGCCTGTGACTCTAAAGCCTCAGCTATCCGCTATAAAATGGCATTGGATAAGATTGGCAAAGTGACCTCAGTGGTTGCTATGTCACCACCTGATACCCGTGAAGGGCATGATACCGTTGATGGCAAATCAAAAGACATCGTCCAGAACTGGTGGCAAGCCAATGTTGCCAAAGAGTATGGCGGTGATGAAAAGGCTTATACCAAAGCTATTATAGAAGCCTTTAGTCAAGATGATGGTCCTGACATTATGATTGTCGTTGATAAGCTATTAACGGGCTTTGATGAGCCAAAGAATACCGTGCTGTATATCGATAAGCCCTTAAAGCAGCACAACCTGATTCAAGCAATTGCACGGGTAAACCGCTTGCATGAGAAAAAGCGTTTTGGTTATCTGATTGACTATCGTGGCATTTTAAAAGAGCTGGATATCACCATTGAGAAATACCAAGATTTAGCAGAACGTACACAAGGTGGCTTTGATATCGAAGACCTTAAAGGTCTGTATAACGCGATGGATACCGAGTATAAGCAGCTACCAAGACTGCATAGCGCGCTATGGGCGATATTCTCATCGGTGAAAAACAAGCAAGACGGGCAAGCGTTAAGACAAGTGCTTGCGCCAAAGATGCAGGAAGTCGATGGCAGAGTGGTCGATACCAAGCTTAAAGAACGTGACGACTTCTATGCGGCTTTGACCGAGTTTTCTAACGCGATGAAAATTGCCTTGCAGTCAGCGTCTTTTTTTGAAGACAAATCATTCGATAGTAAACGTGATCGTTATAAACAAGATCTAAAAGCCTTTGTTAATCTGCGTAAGCAAGTGCGCGAAGATGCTGATGAGACTGTCGATTACGATGAGTACGAAGCAGATATTCGTAGCTTACTCGATAAGCACATCGCAGGGCTTGAGGTTCGCGAGGCAAAGGGCGTTTACCTAGTCGATAATTTAGGCAAGGATGTTAAGCCTGAAGCGATGAGTGACGATGAAGCCCGCAACCAAACCGATAAAATTACTGGTCGGGTGACCAAGATGATTGAGCAGGATCTGGCTGATGATCCGTATGCTCAAGAGTATTTTTCTAAATTGCTTAAGCAAGCGATTGCGGATGCCAAGGCAATGTTCGATGCGCCAGTGAAGCAGTACATGATGTTTGCTGACTTTGAGCAAGCCGTCAAAGACCGTGATGTCGCTGATGTGCCGAATGCATTTATTGATGATAGTGGTAAGTTAAACAAACATGCTCAGGCGTACTTTGGTTTGTTTAAGCATTTATTTGATACTGATTTCTTGATAGATAAAGAGTTAGGTAACGACAAGCTAGTCGCTTACGCCTTTGAGATTGATAAGATCGTTAAGACAGCAGTGGCTGAGTATTCTATTAACCCAGCAGAGATCGAAAATGCTATTAGTGTCAAATTGCTGCCGATGTTATTTATGGATTTGGGTATTGATAAAGCGCAACAGCTCATCGAAGAAGTTCTAAAGATTACCCGTCTTGGACTTTCAAGAGACAAGTAGCTTAAGAGCAGTAAGAGGGTAGTAGGCAATGACTGAGAATGGTGTGTTTTATTATGGTCAAGATAAGATTGATTATGAAGTCGTGCGTAAAGAAGCAACTTATAAAGAAAAGATAAACAAGTCTGAAAGCGATAAGCTAATTACTGAAAACACCAAACCTAGCAAACCTCGAAAAGTAGTCATCAAAGTACATCCTGATCAGCGTGTGGTTGTTACCGCACCTGTCGATGCGGCGGATGAGATGATTTATGATGCCATGATGAAACGTGCTCGCTGGATATGGCGAAGCCTACAGGATTTTGCCAAGCAACAAGATCATGTATTGCCCAAACGTTATGTCAGTGGTGAAACCCAGTTTTATCTGGGTCGTCGTTACGTGTTAAAAGTGCTTATTAATTCTGAGACTGAACCTAGCGTAAAGCTTAGCCGTGGTCAATTGAATGTATTCTTGCAGCAAAACAATGTGCAAATAGACCAAAAAATACAAGCTGAAAAAGTGAAAAGTATGGTCGATAAATGGTATCAAAACAGAGCTAAAACTGTCTTCAGTGCCAGATTGAAAGCCTTGCTACCAAAGGCTTCATGGGTAAAATGTGATCCATTATACAAAGTTTTAATAATGCAAAAACAATGGGGGAGTTGCTCTACAAAAGGCAATTTAATACTCAATCCTCATTTGGTTAAAGCGCCAAAGGAATGCATTGATTATGTCATCTTGCATGAGCTGTGTCATATAGCTGAATACAACCACAGTGAGAGCTTTTGGAGGTTACTGACGCAAGTAATGCCGAACTGGAAAGAGGTAAAAGCGAGGCTTGATGGGATGGCTGAGCTATATTTGAATGAGTGAAGTTTAGAGCTAGATAATTTAATATGTTATTTTGGAAAAGTATTGAAGTGCATAATGACCTACATCCCCAGACAAAATATTGAAAATTTACTTGAAAGAATGAATTAATCGTTCGATACTATTTTCTTACTTAATGAATGTAAGGAAAGTATGATGGGTAACCCATATGGTAACGATCATGACGATGATACTGAAGAACTAAATGATGCTGATCAACAAAAAGAAAATAATGAAATTCAAGAAATGGGTAAGCAAGGTTTGACGGATCAAGACTTCCCAAAAGGTAGGCCACTTGGTACATTCAGTAGTAGTGACACAAAAAAATAAGGGTCTTGCAGGTAGTTATTTAAAACCTCACTTGTAAGTGAGGTTTTTTTTCATGGGTCATTCCAGCTATGTTTGAGACTTTTTATATTCAGTTTTATAAATGACTACTTGGAAAATGGATAAATTAGTTTAAACTAAATAAGCAGATCATACCGCTCAAATAGACTCAATATACCCTCTCTTTAACTAGATATAGTATCTTACTATGCCCGATCACTATCAAAGCCTTATCCTAAGCCTAACTCAACAGCCTACCGAACAAGAGTGGCTTGAGTTTAAGCATAACTTTCATAGCTCTGATGAGATTGGTAAGCGTATATCTGCGCTTGCCAATGGTGCTTGTTTGGCTGGCAAGAAATTTGGCTATTTAGTGTTTGGCGTAGAGGATGTCACGCATAATATCGTTGGTACAAGCTTTAGTCCAAGGACAAAAAAAGCCAAAGGCAACGAAGACTTAGAGCATTGGCTGGTTAGCCGTTTAAGTCCTAAAATTCATTTTACAATTCATGAGTTGCAGATTGATGGTAAAGCGGTGGTGCTGTTCGAAATTCCAGCAGCCACAGATATGCCCATTAGCTTTTTACATGAGCCTTATATTCGTATTGGTAGCTTCACAAAACCACTTAAGCATTATCCTGATCAAAGCCGTAAGCTGTGGCAAAATAGGGCGGATGACTGGAGTGCCGAGATTTGCCATGAGGCAACGCTTGACGACCTTGACCCTAAAGCCATTGCTGTTGCTAGACAAGTCTTTGCTGATAAAAATAAGCGGTTGGCTGAAGACATTCAAGAATGGGATGACATCACCTTTTTGAATAAAGTCAAAATCACCATTCGTGGTCAGATCACTAACACAGCGATTATTTTATTAGGACGTTATGAATCCACGTATTTTCTAAGCCCAGCGCAAGCGCATATCACTTGGATTCTAAAGGGCGTTGATGGTATTGAAAAAGACTATCAACATTTTGAACCGCCGTTTTTGTTAGCCTTGGACGAGGTGTATAACAAAATTCGCAATCTAAATTACCGCTACATGCCTGCTGGTACGCTGTTCCCTGAAGAGGTACAGCAGTACGATCCCTATATCATCCGTGAAGCATTAAGCAATGCTATTGGTCATCAAGACTATCGTCTGGGTGGACGTATTACGGTGATTGAAAAAGAAGACTCAACACTGATTTTTCAAAACAGTGGTGAGTTCATTCCTAAGACCATCGAGAACGTCTTGCTACAAGATGCGCCTGAAGCGAGCTATCGTAATCCATTTTTGGTTAATGCCATGGTCAGTTTAAATATGATGGACACCATTGGTAGTGGCATCAAAAAAATGTATCAGATTCAGTACAAGCGCTTTTTTCCTTTGCCAGATTATGACTTAACCCATGAAAGAGTACGCGTAAAGTTTACGGGCAAAGTGCTTGATCAGGAGTATGCCAAGCAATTAGCGCAAGTTGATAATCTCGCATTACACGACATTATAGCGCTTGATAAAGTACAGAAAGGGCAGACCATCACCGAAAATGAAGCCGAAGCGCTACGTAAAAAATCACTGATTGAAGGACGTAAAAACAGCTATATCATAGCCGCTGATGTTGCTCGGTATACTGAGCAGCAAGCTGAGTATATGCAAATGCGTGGTTTGGATGATATGCATTATCAAAGCTTGATTATAGAGTATCTCAAGACGTTTGAGCGGGGAAGGCTAGTTGATTTTGATAAAATGCTGGCTAATAAGCTACCGCAAGTGCTAGACGACAAGCAACGTAAGAATAAGGTGCGTAATCTATTACAGAAAATGCGTCGAGATGGTCTAGTCGTTTCTGAAGGCTGGTCTTGGTTTCTGCCAAATAGCTAAGAATAGCTAAGAATAGCTAAGAATAGCTATTTGGCAGTAGTCAAGTAGTTATCTGATAGATTTAATGAAGCTCATTATTCATTAATATGCAGCATTCTTATTCATCTCATCAATCTCTGCTTGAGATAGCGTTGTTTCTGGTCCATCCAACTCACCTTCGTTTAACTCATTCATTTCGTTAATCTCTTCTTGAGAAAGTCTCATTTCTGGACCGTCAATTTCTGGATAAAGTGGCTCGCCTGTAGCTGAATCATATCTAAGCTCATCTGGCAATCTTCGGATATCATCGTCTGTTAGCGGGTTTGGACTATCAACATATACTTCCGTATGATTTGCATCGTCATCTTGATCATTAGGCAAAGCTGCAACTTCAGGTGTTTGTTCTTTTACCTCTGAAGATGTTCCATCTATATCCTCTACTCTATGCTGTTCTGTTGTGTCCACATCGCTAGATTTTATAGTTTTAATCAATATAACGCCACAAACGGTCGCTACTATCATAATGATAAGAATTGATATTGTTTTATTAGTATTAATTGAGTGAGTTCCTTATAGCAATGCAATATATGCGTTTATAGTAAAAAAATTTAATAAATTTCTTGTAATCAGTATGTTATAAAAAGTACAAGTCGGCTTAAACAAAGTTATCGCTCAGACAAATAAAAATGTATACATAGATCGATTAATAAGCATTATAATAACTCTATTTTTATAATATGGTAAGTATTCTCTCGACATTTTCTCGGGAAAATACTTTTTTAAATCTTTATGGGAAAACTTACAATGAACAAGTTTTTGAAGGTTGTAGTGGGTATATGCTTTACTCTTGCATTTTCAATGAGTCATGCTGATTTTTCTGCAATGAATAAATACTATACAAACTCCAAAGTTGCACCAAAAGTAAAGCATTGTAAGGGTGATCAGGATTGTAATGCTTTTTACGCCTTATCCAAAGAATGGAAAGCTATTCCAAATTGTTTTAAAACTTCTTATGGCTCAAACTGTGATGCTAAGGCAGAAGCAAAAGCTGGTAATGGTTATAGCTTATGGAAAGGAGCTAGTTTTAGACATACACGTTCCTCAAACTTAGCTAATGCTGCTGAGGAGGTATTCTATAGAGGTGGTAGTGCAAGTCCGGCTGACGAACGTATTTTTGCTGAAGGGCTAGCCGTACTATACTTCTTAGATGCTAAAAAATAAATTAACTATCTATTAAAATAAAAAAATAAGCCGCGTAGTGCGGCTTATTTTTTATCCTTGATCAGTGAACCCGAGCAGATATTTTACCTTTAATCCAATCAGCCACTTCACTTTCAACCCATGCTACACGACCCTTTGATAGCTTTACTTGAATAGGGAATGTTGGGTCGTAACGATCAGATTTTTCATTGAGCATCTCATAGATTGTAGTGCTGCTAAGCGCTGTATAATGCATTACCTGCTTGAGCGGTAGCATGCGAGGGATCTGTAAAGTGCTAGCTGTTGATACGTTTTGTGGTGTGTTCGCATTTAATAATTGCATGATCATCTCCTTTGTAAGTTAATGAGAATCTTTCTTCTCATACAGTTACGGAGTCCCATATTTTTTTACGGCATCCCATGTAGTTCAACGATTAGCCTTAGTTAAAGCAATAGCAAAAGGAGCTGAATGATCAGCTCCTTTTTTATGCCGTATATCTTTACCACTCCTTTAACTTATAGCTGTCACACTCTCCCTTAGACTTCTTTCGATATTACCGACATTGTAAGGAGCCATGCCATTTTGTGATCCCTCTTGATGGTTACTATTAGCCTCACATGCCTCTACGGGATAAAACTCATCCACCACCTCCATGGCATCTTCGCTATCGACACCAAAGCACGAGTTCACATAGCCAAGCTTTGCCGCTGCCTCTAATGCCGCTTGATCAAAGCCATGTTCGCTAAGCTCCTTATCAATAACCCCAGCATCTTGTACGGCCTGTTTTAGCGTCACATCATCACGTAGCGTCAAGTCCACAAAGTAAATCGGAGTACGATAGCTTTGCGTGGTGCTCTTACCTCTGAGTGTTAGTTGCAGTGGTAGACATGACAGCTTGTTGCCTGATACCGCAGCAAAGTAGCTTAAGCGTGCTGATAAGGTACGGATACTATTAAAGCCAGTAGTGCGAAAGATGAACGTACCTAGCTCATCATCTTCACTCAGATTTGCGTACAGTCTGCCATACGGCTTACAAGCACCGCCCTGTGCCAGTGGACAGCGATCAGGTGATGGGCATGGCAGCTGCTCTACGCCATTGCTAGTTCTGCGCTGACATTGCTCACCGTCGCCAACACATAGTGGACGACCTGTTTGTCTATCGAACAGCGTGTACTCTGCTCGCAGGTTGAGCTCCGGATCATTAAACAGCATGCGTACGGGAATCTGTCTGAGTTTACCGTCATTCTTTTCGCGTAGCTTTGCATCGAGTGGATGATTGATCCAACCGTCTTTATTTTGAATTTGACTGGTGATAGTGAATTGATCGTCTTTAGCAGGTAAACGCTTGCCATCTTTTACAATGACACGCCCAATGCTGATACGACCTAAAACTGGTGGGGTTATCGTTAGACCTTTAATCATGATGGTATTCCTTATGTGTTTAATAGAATGTGTTTGCCCATAAAAAAGCCCACCTGTAATAGGTGGGCTGTTATGCGCTTGCTTTGATTCATTAGCTTTGACTGGTTGATTGAAGCGCTGATGATTGAGTGATCGTCAGCTCAGTCATTAAGCACAACGAAACGTCTGCTGCCTTGCTTGGTTTTACTGAACTTGACTAATAGCTCAGGATGCACTTTGATAACGGCTTTGCTATCTAAACCAATACTGTCTTTCGAGCGCTTCCATGAGATCGCACCTTTATCAAACACAGCCACTTCGTTATCGGCAATCAGCGTTTGCAGCTGGTGCTTCACTTGATCATGCCGCTCTTCCAGCTCTTGCATATAGTCACGGTAGCTCAGTAATTGCTCGAACAGCTTGTTAGCCCCATCATCATCCGTTAGATCAACCTTGCTTGATGGCTTAGCGGTTGGATACAGCTGCTTTAATGCCTGAGCAGCAGATTCAGAATGATCAGGGGTTGGTGGCGTATCTGTTTCCACGTACTGCCAGAATAGACGCTCATGCTCCATGATAGAGTCAATCAAGCGCTCGTCACGTTCAACCTTATAGATCTTGGCTTCATGTCCACACAGCAGCACGCAGATATGAGCCGCTTGTTTACCTGTGACCGCCAATTGATGCTGTACTTGGCATGTCACATATAACGGCACGCCATGCTTCCACAGCTTGGCACCATGTTCACCAGCGGTCTTACACTCTAGAATCTGTACCTCGTCATTGCCTGTGATGGCATAGTCTAGGTTAGCCAGCATAAAGGCTTTGTCAGGATCAGGGTGCTGCAAGATGGCATTGACGCGGCGTACCTTGTTTCCAGTATGGTCTTGATAGTACTTAGCCACCATCGGCTCTAAGGTATTGCCCCAATAGAGTGGCGAATAACCCTCGATGCTCTCATCGATGTTTGATGTCATACGTCCTGTCTTAATCATCCATAGCTCAAGCATCGACAAATATGGATGAATACCACAGGCGGCTGCGGCATCAGAGCTGCCAATGCCTTGCTTTCGAAACTGTAGCCAGTCTTCACGGCTTAAGTCTTTAGTGTTGACCAAACGTTTAGCTGTGATTGATGTCTTTGGTTGAGCAGGTATCCTAACCGTTTCATTTTGTTTTAGCATGATACCTACTGGTTTACTCTTAGTTTTAGACGTTCGAGACGCCTTACCTGTAATGGTTGAACGTTTAGGTCTTATCTGATTCGTGGTTGTATTATTTAATGCGACCATGTTCATGGTGAACTCCTTTATTAAGTTTATTCCTGGTGATCTGTGAATGTGCCTTGCTTAATTGATGGCATAAAAAAACCACGCTCAAAGGCGTGGTTAATTCATTAGACAGGTGAAGTAGCTAGGCAATTAAGCGTAGCGCTTCATCGAGGCTTTTATCTTTGAGTTTAGCGCCTGCGCCAAACCATGCAGAATCTAAACGATGATCTCTCGACATGGCACGTCGTTCATGATCGACATATTCAGTCATCGCACTTAGTAAGCCATAAGCCGTATCTTTAGCAGAATCTAGGTCAGCACCGCGACCTTGACCGTTAAACATTGTCATTACCTGATTCATGGCTTTAGCGTTCGGGACGGCATCTTTTTCTTTCTTAGCCGTATTAAACAGAATGAGGCCATCGTCTTTGACATCGTTAAACACACGGTTTAAATAATTGGCCGCTTCTGCTTGAGTGATTCGTCTATTGCTCAACTGCTTCATCTCATAGTTGAACTCATTCCATTGACTGACGGATACGCCTAATTGCTGCTTGACCTTTTTGGCATCAAAGGTAGTGCTATGCGGTACTTTCACCACACCGCCACTACCATCAGCTAAGCTGATCGCTAAAGTGTTATTACATACCACGCGAATATTAGTGAATTGAGCTGTGGTGGCAAGCGTGCCATCACAAGCGGTTGCTAGTAGCAAATAGCCATGACTAACATCACCGCCACGTAGCGTCGCGGATTGACCCGTACGAGCTAATGCCCAGAACTTACGACCGCCTTTTAACACACCTGCAGTCTCTAGCTCAAAGTCTGCTTGTTCAGTAAGATCACGATAAAACTCTAGGATCTCATTCGGCTGGACTTCTTGATAACGTTGACTAACAACGGATAGTGGCTCTAAGGTGTCACTGCGGTACAGTACCTTATTATTGTCATAAGGCATGATTAGGTTTTGGCCTTTATCATTAGTTGCCATGTAGCTTACATCGGATGATTCAATACGCCAATCCATTCCTGCTTGCTTGGCCCAGACTTCAATAGGCTGTTTGGGGGAAAGCTCGTTACCTAAGCCGTGCCAAGGTGTTTCGCCAACGTATGCCATACTTTCTATTAAATGTGCCATGAGTATTACTCCTTTATGATGCAGTAAAATAAATGTTTTGATAAGTACTTGAATAAGTGAGAAAGTCAGATACTGAAGGTATACTGACAGGTACTGCATAAGTAACGCGGCATGGTAGCCGCTTTGACGAGTGGCGGTTGGATAAGCTTTTGTTGTGCCAGATTAATCACGGTAGCAATAGCGCCGCCTGCGACGATGCCAATCATAGGGTTGATCTTGTAATACTTGCAGACGCTAGCACCAAGACTGGCTAATAGCTTTGGTGAGAACAGATGCTCTGACATACTCTGCGTATTGGTATCTATATTTTCTACGACATGGGCTGAATGACAGTTGGGACAGATAGGTTTCATAATATCTCCTTGATCATGGCGCATAAAAAAGGCCTGCTCATAGCAGACCTTTAATTAGGGTGGATTGGGTTTAAACGGTCAGAAAAGCATAGCTATCTGACTGCTCTCATAGGAATATTATATATCTGAGATTATTTTGATATGGGCGCTAGGCCTCTACGTTTTTTTGTACGATAAATACCATGACCAAAGGTACGCATGTTTGGTAACCAAAGTTTAAGTTGCTGCTCACTCTTGCTTGGCTTCGTTAGGTATAAAGCTGAAGCTACAGCGTTTTCGACTTCCTGAGGGTTATCACGATGAATCATGCCGATACCTAGTTTGCCATGTTGCCTATACTGCTGCTTACGTTCTTTATCGTGGTAGCTATAGTATTCGCCTAGACCAGCGGTTACCTCCTTCCATTTTTCGCCCACCTCTTTAGCCAAGTACCAATCGTTCTGTCGCTCTGAGCCATCATATATAAGTAGTAAATGACAGTGCAACCCGCCCTCGATACCGCCTTGTTCTAAAGCCCAAGCATTGCCTTGCAAATGCTCAAAGCACGTCTTTTTATTACCGATAAGCTCACGGAACTTGCTCATGTGAAAGTCAAAGTCTTCGATAGATACATGATGGCTGGTCTGCTTTTCGTACTTTAAGTCGATGCGGATAAATAGCAGTTTTGAGTAATGAGTGGTCAGATTACCTACGTAATTCGCTAAATTGTTTCTATTTTGCGACTCCTGATAGCTGAACGTGATGCGTTCACGCTCAATGTCATTTCTATAGCATGGCAGCATGTTGATAAAATGCTGTGTTTTATCATGATCCCAAATAACATTAATGGGATATGACTCACCAACAATAGAGTTGGTGCTATGAACAAATGCGACAATTGGCTGTGAATAAAATAGCTCAGTATTGAAGTGAGTCGTGAACGGGTAATACAACCCGTTCAACTGACTTTTGACATCCTCAAAGTGGATAGTATTTGCTAGTACGTCTGTAACGAGACTATGGACGTTAGCGAAAACTTGAGGTTGGTTGAGATGTGAATATGGCATGATCATGATCCTATTAAATTAATGTTCATAGGGTCAGGTCAGTCTGTATTTTTATAATGTTAGTCGCTGAGAGATGAGCTCTCAGCAATAGGATAAATGACTACTGGAGTATTAATAATATACATAACCCATTAAGGATCAGCTGCCGGAAAGCAGCTGTATTTCAGCTAACGTTGAAGAATCGCACGCTAAGTAATTTCAAATTACTGTGTGCTACAGGTAGTTGCTTGGGATGGAGTTAGCTAAGCGGCAATACTAATTAATCTGAACAATCTTCCGCTATAACATCTTAAAAGCAGGTGGATATCACAAATTTTTAAAGCTATCTACTCTGATTTAGAACTAGGCTTGATAAGCATGTTTTCGCTATTAAACTAGCACTTTCGATTAAAGCTGCTAGTTATTATATCTATCAAATTCTAACTTAGTAGTTGCTTAGCTTCATCTACGCTAATTTGGTATAGACTGGCAACATTCATCGCTGTAGTTAACCATCCCATCGTTTAATACGGAATAAAAGTATAGACCCTCATCGTAAGCTAGTATATATTAAAGATACATGACTTATAGTGCTTAAATATAAGGTCTACATGGATTTATTGCTAGAAATAAACTAGAAAAAATACAGTATAAAACCTAATGTAAACTAGGCTTTATACTGTGTGTTTCTATAATCTTTTACGAGGAAATGACACGGTGGACGGACAATTAACCAGGCTGCCTGACAATCAGAACTATCGATTTGATCAAGCATCAATGCTGTACAGTCAATCGAAATTCTTGAAAGTAATGACAGATGAACACATCAAAGACGTCAAATTTGGTAGGAGGCGTATTGAAGATTTTTATAAGGCTTTGCAAAAACTGAGCACAGCGGATGCAAGGTCCCTACTATATATAGATAATCATTTATCAGGCAAAAGTTGGGAAAATATATCTTACGATGATGATGATTATAAAAACTTACTGATTAGTCAGCTTGAAAGCTATCCTGGTCCTATGGATAGATATAACTTTTTGGTAAATCATAAAGCCAAAAGTGTCTTACCAGATAGCTATCTTGATTGGTTTAAAAACGATCTGCGATGCTCACTTTTTTTAATGAGCTTGATTCAGAGTGCAGTTAGTGACTATGCTTACAAAGGTAAAAAAGAGTTGATTACTGGAATATCGAATTTACTACGCTATCATATATCAATTCTAAACTGCACTTCATACAACCTCGATTACAAAGATGAAATACTTAGAGATGGTGACTGGAAGACTGTATTTTTGCTGTCAATTAAATCAACATACCTAAAAGGTCGTGCCGAGAACAAAGAGCTAAAATGGCTTAATGTTTCTAACCATGAACAGATCGAGTGGGCGTGTGATTATCTTGAGAAGAATAAATATACTATTCTCAAAGGTGTTTTTTTTCCTGAGACCATTGAGGAAAAATATGAGCTTATATTAGCCAGTTTAGATAGGCTTTCTAATATTGAAAGTGATGATATTGGAACTGAAAAGAATAAGGGTTATTCTCCACGAAGCTATGTTTTATTTAGTATTAAGAAGGCATGGGATGGGCAAAAGCAATATGATTCTAAGAGTAAAACGAGCGATGGCATTATAAAAATATATAAGAAAAATCAGGCTAAGTTAGACGAGCTCACAAAGAAAAATAAGATGACAGCAAATAAACTGATAAATAAATACATTGAAGACGCTCATAAGAAAATGTTGTCCCCAAACGACCAAAGTGAGAAGCAAGTTTTTGAGCACTATGAAGAATATAAAGCCGACGAAAAGCATATGAATATATCGTCAACAGAGGAGGTGCTACCTGACTCAAATTCAACTAAGCCACCAATAGAAATTACATCTCCTATAGATAAGAAAAAAAATCACCATAATGTAAGTGTTAAGCCTCGTAGAAACAAAGTCTTTGAGAAGCCACCTTGCTGATTAAAGTTTAATTTTTATTAGATAATGATAATTGTATCTCTTCAGTGCTTAAACCTTTATCTATTAATGCTTGTATCAGAGCATCGCTGTCCATATCTGACAGTGATGTTTTTTTATGCTCATTTAGCGACTTTTCAATTTGCTGCCGTGCTGTCTGAAAGTCAACGACCTCGCCTGTTTCTCTAAGCAGGTCTAAAAAGTCTGCCCAGACTTGCATGATTTTACGGCGTTCTTCTAAGTGTTGCGCGTGGTTATAAACCGCTCTGATACTGCTTTTTTTATCGTGCGCCATTTGCTTTTCGATAGCATCGCCCATGTAGCCAAGCTCATTTAGATTGGTTGAGGCAATGTGACGAAAGCCGTGCCCTGTTTGTTTGCCAGCATAACCTAAGATATCAAGCGCGTTATTAATAAACTCTTCACTATACGGCTGATGCATGCCTGTATGATAAAACACGTATTCATACTGTCCTGTAATGGCTTTCATCTCTTCTAATACTGCCAGCATTTGATCTGATAGCGGTACGACGTGTTTACGCGCAATCTTAAGATTATCAATATCAACACGCCATAAGCGATTCGCAAAATCAATGTGTGCCCACTTCATCATACGCAGCTCAATGGTACGGCAAAATGAATAAGCTAAAAATTTCATACCTAGTCTGGTTTGTTCGTGACCATGATATCCTTCGATAGCTTGTAGGAGAGCAGGCAGCTCGTTGATATCGACATGCTTCATGTGCTGACTTTTGGCTTTAGGGTAGAGTTCCTTTAAGTCATCGATTGGGTTTTGCTCAATGATACGTTCACGTTTGGCACGCTTTAAAACATTAGCAACCAAATCAATGGTACGTCTGGTGACCTCACGTGGTGGTTCACCGTCTTTGTTCACACGCTTTTCGATCTCATCCGCCATCGATCGGCAATCTTCAAAGCTTACATCTTTTAAAGCGATGCCTTCAAAATGTGATAACACGTCTTTATGCATACGGTTATAGTCTTGCTGATAAGTACGTGGCTTGACGTTACGTTGTCGTTCAGCGAGCCAGTCTAGCGCATAGTCATTGAATTTCTGCGCATGAATATTGGCAAGCTTATCTTGCCGCTTCTTATTTTTTGGATCAATACCGTTAGCCAATAGTGCTTTGATCTCAAGGTTAGCTTGTCTGGCCTCAGATAGCGACATAAAGGGATAAGTACCAAGAGTCATGCTTTTTTTCTTACCACAAAAGCGATAAGTTCTTATCCATGATTTTGTACCCGTGCTACGCACAAAAAGCTGTAATCCATACTTGTCAGTGTATTTGTCAGGCCGCGAAGGTAGGCACTTCTCACTTGGTTTAAGCTTACGAATTTTGGTATCACTCAACATGTTGGTCTATTCCTTGTACCTACGAGCTATACATTTAAAGCGTTAAGGCAATTATGTTGTTCTAAGTCGTATAAATCTAGATCGAATGTTGGTCTAATTACGATGTATATGAATGATAGACCAACAAATAGACCAACACAAGCGAAGTGATAGGTGGGTAGTATTGGGTAGAGTTGGGAAAACAGCAGGCATAAAAAAAACGCTAGACGCGTTATTTATAAAGGGTTTTATTAGTATATGTGTGGAATTGGGGCAAGGTGGGAAAACTAGGAATTTATAAGATTGGCGGTGAAGGAGGGATTCGAACCCTCGATACGCTATTAACGCATACACACTTTCCAGGCGTGCGGTTTCAGCCACTCACCCACTTCACCGTTTTTTGACTGGCTCAGTATAGCGGATACCATTTAAAATGTCACCACTTACACCTTATCTTTCTTTATTTGCAGACGCCTGCTAGGATAGCGTATCCGTAATAACAAGCATAGATGGTTGAAAGTTGAATGATAAGTTTTGGTAGGCTCAAATATACTCTCAAAAATAGCATAATAATGACCGTTGCGACGGTTGCCATAAGTATGACTTCAGCAAATGCTGATGATTTTACTCAGTGTAGTGAGTCTTTTTATGGTGGTGTTTACCCCGAATTTACCAATGACAAACTCAGTAATAAGACGCAAGCGCTATGTATGGACGGTTTTGCCGTCATGTATTCAGGCGTATCGCGCACACCGTTATGGTCGGCAGAGCATCTAGATCGCAAGCGTTTACAGCAAGCCAAAGAGATTGATCGTGAAGACAGTTTTCATGAAGAAAGCAAATTGCCAGAATCCGCACGCGCCTCATTATCTGACTACTCAAAGTCTGGTTATGATCGCGGACATTTAGCACCCAATGCTGATATGGCCAATCGCAGCCAACAATATGACAGCTTCAGTTTGGCCAATATTGCCCCACAGTCACCTCGTAATAATCGTTATATTTGGCGCAATATTGAATCAGCGACTCGATATCTGACGCAGCAGTATGGCGAAGTCTATACGATTACAGGGGTTTCGTTTACGAATAAAAAAACCAAGCAGCTCGCTGATCGTGTGCTTGTACCCAGTCATTTCTTCAAAGCTGTTTATATCCCAGCGACCAATCAAGCAGGGGTTTACTACGCACCAAACGATGAGTCGGAGCGTATAGAAGTTATTAGTATTGATGAGTTGGCTACCGAAATCGGTATCGATGTCTTACCCATGCTGGACTCTCAGACCAAAAAACAAGCATTCGATTTGCCACTGAAAGCGGGTGAAAGCGCTGATTTACCTGACGCACCAACAGAAGAGCCTACTTGGATGCTATTTGTTTGGGCGATTATTGAGTGGCTGTTGGGTCAGCTGCAAGCATAGAGGTTTATATGTAAAAGTAGGCACATGACTAAAAGCGAATGATACTAAGGAATAACGTAAGATGCTATTAATAGGATGGATGACCAAATGATTGAACCCTTTGCTAATAATCATCAAAGTATGCAGATAGGTGAGCTTGTAATTGAAAATCAAGAAGACAAAATTATCATTTATGGTGATCTTGATCTGACTTTAGACGCGTCTGGATATGAGCAAGCCCAGCAGCTACATGCACTGACCGCTAAAATCATAAAAGCTTTCGAAGTTAACGACACTTATAGCAAGAATGACAGTAAGTCAAAAGAAAATGATGACCAATTAGGCAAAGATATAGATAATCCTTTTCTATAACTCTTTGATATAGTTTTGTTTTTACAGAAATAATAAAGTGTAAAAAACTACTAGGCAAAGTCCAAAAATTGCTTATAATGAATTAAGACATTGCTTATATCACTCAAAGCTTTGAAGAAACTGATAAGCAATGGTAGTCATCGGCTTTCAATTAGCGTGAGATCGTAAAGCTTGTAATAAAGTATTCTAGCAACGGAAAAGCATGGAATATCAGAAACATAATGTTTCGAGTAATCATTGTATGAAGGGAGTCAATTTATGAAATTATTTACAAAAACCGTTTTAGCAGTTGCTGGTATCAGCATGGCAACGATGGCATTTGCCGCTGATCCATTACACAATACTACTTGGCAGACCTATGATGAAGGCCAACCAAAAGGTGTCGTAAAAATTACCGAGTCTAATGGTGTATTAACAGGTAAGTTAATCAGTGCTAATACATCTGCCGGTAAACAGTATGTTGGTAATACCGTTATCAGAAATCTAAAGGCTGATGGCGGTGGTAAATATAGTGGTGGTACGATTACCGATCCTGCTAAAGGCAAAGACTATCGTATGACGGCTAGTCTAAGTGGCAGTACCTTGAACCTAAAAGGCTATATTGGTCCATTCTCACGCAGTCAAACATGGAAAAAGAAATAACCTAATATAGTTGTTCTTTTACCAATATTAATTTTGATCAAAAAAATCCCGCATTACTGAAAGGCATCGCGGGATTTTTGATGCCTATAGTTTAGTATGGTTTCAAAGTATTTATCTTACAAACTCTGGATAATCTTTCATACCACATTCTGCTATATCTGCACCTTCGTACCTATCTTCTTCAGAGAGACATAGGCTAATAACTGCTTTGATAATTGCTCAAACGATACTAGGGCATGTCCTCAATTCAATCGATGGTAATCTAAATGGGTTAAAAATGGCTAAATCTTGCCAAACAGCGTCAAATAGTTAACTAATATCTCGATATTACCTGCACTATTTTCCTTGTTTGACTGCAACTTATCTCATTTTTACCATCATTTTTGAAATGAGGACACACCCTAATTTTGATCAAAAAAATCCCGCTTTACCAAAAGGTATCGCGGGATTTTTAGTGCTTATAGTTTAGTATAGTTTCAAAGTGTTTATCTCACGAACTCTGGATAAGCTTCCATACCACATTCTGCTATATCTGCACCTTCATACTCATCTTCTTCAGAGAGACGTAGGCCAATAACTGCCTTGATAATTGCCCAAGCGATTAAGCTAGCAACGAATACCCAAACAAAGATGGTAGCTGCACCAGCGATCTGACCGACGAACGATGCCGCTGGATTGGTAATTGGTACAATAAGTAGACCGAATAGACCGACTACGCCATGAACTGAGATAGCACCGACAGGATCATCTATTTTTATTTTATCCAATGCTAAGATAGATAGCACAACGATAACGCCAGCGATTAAACCAAATAGTGTGGCTTGTAATGCAGATGGAGTAGAGGGTTCTGCCGTGATAGCGACTAGCCCTGCAAGTGCACCATTTAAGAGCATTGTTAAGTCAGCTTTGCCAAAGATGATGCGTGCTATTATTAAAGCACCAATTGCACCGCCTGCTGCTGCTGCATTGGTATTCAAAAAGACCATGGCAACTGAGTTAGCACTGGCAATATCGCCAAGCTTTAGTACTGAACCGCCGTTAAAGCCGAACCAACCCATCCATAATATGAGTGTACCCAGTGCTGCTAGTGGTAGATTGGCACCTGGAATGGCACGTATCTCGCCATTAGGGCCATACTTACCTTTACGTGCACCTAACAGTAGTACACCTGCCAATGCAGCCGCAGCACCCGCCATATGAACGATACCAGAGCCTGCAAAATCAGAGAAGCCCATATCACCTAAGTTGAACATGCCAAATACATCATTGCCACCCCACGTCCAGCTGCCTTCTAATGGATAAATGACACCAGTCATCACCACGGCAAACAGTAAGAATGACCAAAGCTTCATGCGCTCAGCCACAGCCCCTGAGACGATAGACATACAGGTTGCAACAAATACTACTTGGAAGAAAAAGTCAGACGCGGCAGAGTAGACAGAGTCACCGTCAAAGCCGTTTTCAGCTGATGCTGTCAAAGCCTCTTCTACTAGTGTGTCACCACCTGCGATACCACTCAAAAACAAATCACCGCCATACATAATGGCGTAACCGCAAATCATGTACATAGTACAAGCGGTCGCAAAAAGTGCGATGTTTTTGGTTAAAATCTCAACGGTGTTTTTTGAACGAACTAGGCCAGCTTCCAACATAGTGAAGCCCGCTGCCATCCACATGACTAGCGCCCCACATATCAAAAAATAAAACGTATCAAGTGCGTACTGGAGCTCGAAGATTTGATTTTGCATATTAATTCCCCCTTGAATTGATGCAATACAGCTTATCGGTGTGATCTATAATTTTTGTTTATAGGTTGGTCATATGCTTTAGATAGCGTCAGGACCTGTCTCGCCTGTACGGATACGAATGACTTGTTCAAGAGCGGTGACGAAGATTTTGCCGTCTCCAATCTTGCCAGTGCTCGCAATGCGAGTGATTGCTTCGATAGCAGGTTCAACCATTTCATCGATAACAGCCACTTCGACTTTTACTTTAGGTAAAAAGTCCACCACGTATTCTGCGCCACGATAAAGTTCTGTATGACCTTTTTGGCGACCGAAACCTTTAACTTCAGTAACGGTGACACCTTTAACACCGATGTCAGAAAGCGCTTCACGTACATCATCGAGCTTAAACGGTTTTAAGATCGCAGTGATTAGCTTCATAAAATATTCCTTATTTGTGTGATGCTGCAGATTGATAGAGGCATTGTGGTACATCTTATCTCTGCCTTGCTTATCATAAGTTATTCAAGAACTGTGCCAATTTACTCAAGGGGGATAGGTAAGATCGGAACTTTGTGCTCAAAAAACTCACGTTCAGGGCAAAGAGTAATGACTATGCTAACACGGTAAGCACTGTCACCATGGGCATAAATAACCTGTATAAACCTTTAGCGTTAAATCAACGAAAACTTTATTATAACCAACTTTTTAGGTGCTTGGGGAGGCTATCCATGTATTTCATGTGATGATTTGCTAAATTGATTTAATGTGTGGAAATGTATTGAGAACTAGATGGGGAAAAGTATTAGAGAGTGTATTGATATATAGCAGAGCTGGGCGGCAGAGCTTGGTATTAGTACTCATGCTCTGCATCTAACAAGATAATAGTAGCCATGTAGTGGGCTACAGGCTAGTTTGAGCCTACGCTTTAGGGAATAGTAGATAAGGTGTTTTAGTACTGCCTAGGAGCTTTTTGGTATCACTACCTTGTAATAATGTGCGGATACGAGATTGACCAAAGGCACCTGTCATCAGCAGACCGATGTCATTTTCATTTTGATAATAATGTAGAGCAGCAGTGACATCACGGCAGTCTAGCAATGCTTTTTTAGATTTAATCCCCGCTTGTTTGAGACGCGCATAAGCTTCACGTAAGGCATCACAGTTTTCTGAGTTTTCTTTGCCGATCATAACGATGTGCACAGTTAATGCACGCACAAGCGATGTTTTACAGAGCCAATTGAGCAATTTATGCGATGTTGGACTGTTATCGAACGCAAATAGCGCAGTAGTAGGGGGCAAAAATGGTGCATGAGTCACCAAAATGGGGCAGTGGCTGACTCTAACCAGCTGACTTAATGTTGCTTTGCAGGTAACATTATGGCCTATGACAATAAGTTGCGCCTTATCATCGACATAATCGATACTCTCATTGAGGTTTTCATGCCGATGCAATGTATACGTTTTTAGCTTCTTGCGTTGTTGCTCACAATAGGTTGTGGCTTGATGGAGCAACAGCTTACCTTGAGACTTTAGCTCACAGTTACTCAGATGCTCTTTAGTAGTGAATTGCTCGAGCAGCATGTTTTCATCATCGATGTTCAGACAGCCAGAATAATTCACCGCTGCTTTTTGTTGTAAGCTCGGTACAGAGTGCAACAGTCCGATAGGTGCTTGTAGGCGAGTCGAGGCCCACATGCTCGCCTCTAACACCGCTTGTACATGATCAGGGCAGTCCAAGCAGGCGATTACGCTATCTAGTTTTAAATTACTCATAAGACCACCACATCATTCTAATAATAAAAATACAGCTGCTTGGTTCAAGAATTGGACGGTAATGCTGATACCCAATTCTCTCAACCACTGCAGCTGTGTATTAAACTATCTATTCTATTATCTATTTATACGCCATCAAGCAACGCCAGCATTTACTATGCAGACGTGGCTGTGCTTAATCCAATAGGCCAATATCTCGGCGATCATGGACAGAGAAGCGATCAATTAGGGTTCGACTTGCATTGTTGAGTCCAACCACTTTGACATCAATACCCTCACGTTGCAAGCGCATGACCAGCTTGTCCAAGGTATCGACGGCACTGATATCCCAAAAGTGCGCTTGGCTGACATCGATTTGAATGCTGTCTAGTGCTTCTTTGGTATCAAAGCTGGCTAAAAATTGTGTGGTGGACGCAAAGAATACTTGTCCTTGCACATAATAATAGCGGGTGTTGCTGCTATCATCATACTCACTAAAGATGGTTAGGAATTGACCAATCTTATTGGCAAATGCTAGAGCGGACAATAGAACGCCAACACCCACACCATACGCTAAGTTGTGAGTGAATACGGTGGTTAACACAGTCGCTAACATAACGATATTAAATGACATTGGATGCGTTTTAAACTCGCGAATAGACTGCCAATTAAACGTACCAATAGACACCATAATCATCACAGCGACCAACGCTGCCATTGGAATTTGGCTGACCCATTCACTTAAGAATACAACCATGATGAGTAGGACAACACCTGCCATCAAGGTAGACAGGCGCGTGCGTCCGCCAGATTTGACGTTAATCATTGACTGACCAATCATCGCACAGCCTGCCATGCCACCAAAGAAACCTGACACAACGTTGGCAATACCTTGACCACGGCACTCTTTATTTTTATCACTTGGCGTATCAGTCAATTCATCAACGATAGTCGCGGTCATCATAGATTCTAATAAACCGACAACGGCCAACGCGATAGAGTAAGGCGCAATAATCAGTAGGGTTTGTAGATTCAATGGAATGTCAGGCAATAAAAACATTGGCAATGAATCTGGCAAATCACCCATGCTGCCGACGTTACGAATATCGAGATTCATATACATCGCGACAGCTGTCAATCCAACGATACAAATAAGTGGCGAGGGAATCACACGCCCAATCTTAGGGATAAGCGGAAATAGGTAAATAATCCCCAAGCCGGCTGCTGTCATGATATAAACCGTCATGCCAACACGTTCAGTCATGGGATTAAGCTCAGGAATCTGAGCCGCAAATATCAATATAGCCAGTGCATTGACGAAGCCAATAACCACTGAGCGAGAGACAAAGCGCATCAAATTGCCAAGCTTTAGTAAGCCCATCACAACCTGAATACCACCACATAATAAGGTAGCGGCCAGTAAATATTGCAAACCATGATCGGCGACTAAGTCGACCATCACCAGTGCCATGGCGCCTGTCGCCGCCGAAATCATACCTGGACGGCCACCGACGAAACTAATCACGACAGCGATACAAAATGAGGCATATAAGCCGACTTTTGGGTCAACACCCGCGATAATAGAAAAAGCAATAGCTTCAGGAATCAGTGCCAATGCGACGACCAAACCTGATAAGACGTCACCGCGAACGTTGGAAAACCACTCGTCACGTAAGTTATCAATAAAAGATGTCATAAGTAAACTGCGTAGGGTTAGAGGCAAAAAAAGTAATCATTACTCATTAATAAAATGATCGCGTCGCTACAAAAGTAGCTATCCATCTTTCTTTTACCACGACACGCATTGCATCATGTGGTGGCATTGAATTATTAAAGGTCGATAATAAGTATGTCTACTGATTTATGATTGGTATCACTAATACGCTCACCAATCACTAATACGATGATAAATTCAGTGAGATTACCTAAAAAATATTGTTTAAAATAGGTTGCGTAAAATAGCACCTAAGATAATGAATAGAGTCAGTAATGACTTTGTGCGGTAGAGGGTGGTAAATAATCTGTCAAACAAACCTTGTCGCTTGATAGAGCATGACCGCAACACCAATCTCTGTTAAAGATAAGTGACAATCACACGCGAATAGCGCGTTAACTATGGCAACATGCTAAACTAAAATGCTTGGGGGAATACCCAACCATTCATAGCTTAGGGCGACTATTATAGCACTAGCCACTTAATATAAAAACAGGCGCATAATAGCATAAAGTCATAAAAAACCAGTACCGAAATCTGAACGATACCGTTATGATGCTTCTCATCTTGAAGGCATTATTTGGACTCTTTATAGATTAGGTCTGCTTGATGCCATTTTGCTCGTAAAATAGAAGGAATATATATGACCACCAACACTGCAACAGATGCCTTACTTCATAAAGGCAGTGGTCTACAAGTCGTGGTCGGCTTGGGGCAATCTGGTCTATCCGTTGCGCGCTATCTGGCCAAGCAAGGCTATCAAGTAGCAGTCACTGATGCACAAGAGGCGCCTAAATTAGCGGATCAATTACCAGCTGAAGTTGATATCCGTCAGTTCGGTGCAATCGATGCCGAACTCTTACAACAAGCAGCACGTATCATTATCAGCCCTGGTATCTCTTTGGCTACCGAAGCCATTGCTGCTGCATGCCAAGCTCACATTCCAGTGGTCAGTGATATTCAGCTATTCTGTGAAGCTTGTACGGTGCCGATCGTGGCTATTACAGGCTCTAATGCTAAAAGTACCGTGACCACGTTGGTCGGTCAAATGGCTGCAGATGCTGGTATCAATGTGGGTGTTGGTGGCAATATTGGTGTGCCAGCGCTCACGCTACTTGATAATCCTGAAATGGCATTGGCTGTACTGGAATTATCCAGTTTTCAGCTAGAGACCGTCACCAATTTGGGTGCGCAGGTAGCGACAGTTCTCAATATGTCGCCTGACCATTTAGACCGTCATGGCGATATGTTGGGTTATCATCAAGCGAAGCACCGTATTTTTCAGGGTGCTAAGTCCATCGTTATTAATCGTGAAGACGCACTGACGCGCCCGTTAGTCGCTGATAATTTAACCAGAGTGAGCACAGGTATTCATGCCCCTGACAAAGGCCAATATGGTCTTATCATTGATCCTGAAGGTCAGATTTATCTTGCTCGTGGTACAGAATTGCTACTGTCGGCAGACAAACTGTTGATTAAAGGTCGTCATAATTTACTCAATGCTCAGGCAGCCTTAGCCTTAGGTGAGCTTGTGGGTTTACCACTTGATGGTATGCTAGATACGTTACAGCACTTCACTGGACTTGAGCATCGCTGTGAATATATTGCCCATGCTGCCGATATTGATTATTTTAATGATTCAAAAGGTACTAATATTGGCTCAACCATGGCCGCAATCGAAGGGCTAGGTGCGGTCTATGCGCCAAAAGACGGCAAGCTATTATTGATTTTGGGTGGACAAGGTAAAGGCCAAGCATTTGGCGAGCTGACGCCGTTCATTAATCAATATGTCAGCCAAGTGCTATTTGTCGGTGAAGATGCTCAGCTGATTGAGCAACATCTGCGTGCAGCGAAGATTAGTGCTGATGTGGCATTACATCAGTGCCAAACGCTAGAGAAAGCTTTTGCTACGATCCAACAGGTGACGTCAAGTAGCCTATCGCAAGTACAAGCGGTGCTACTGTCTCCTGCTTGTGCCAGCTTTGATCAGTATAGTGGCTACGCTGCTCGTGGTGAGCACTTTAGTCAGTTGGTTAGTCAGCTAGAGTGCGTGCAATGAAATTAGTTTTGATAACTGACTGGCTTGAGAATAAACAACAATATCGAATAGTAAGATGTTATTTAGTTGATGTTTATTCTCAGAAAGCATTTTCTGTATAAATGATTGTTTTGCTTATAGATTGCTGCTACTGTCAATCATAACCAGACAAGTGATCTGTTTGGTATTATCTTCTTCATGTTTTTTAAACGGTGGCGTTTCATAGACGCCGTGTTTTTCGTTCGTTAGTGTATATAAAATTATGGCGCTCCCTTCTTTTTTTCGTTCCTCGTCCCAATCAAAACAAGCCGCTGGCTCTGATGGCATTCTTTCTATGCCGTCAGCACGTGCTGTTTTGATATCGAGCGTCGGCTGCATGCTGGTGCTCAGTTTACTAATGGTTGCTTCTGCTTCTATTCCTTTTGCGCTCAGTCGCGGTATGACAGAGCTGTACTTTTTTAACAACCAACTGCTGTATATGACGATTGGTCTGGTTATCGCGTCTATTCCTTATTATAGCGTGTCCTTACGAACACTATATAAGACCGAAACCCAATTTATGCTACTCGGTATTACGGGCGTGCTATTAGTAGCAACCTTGTTTAGTACGCCTATTAATGGCTCTAAGCGCTGGTTGAATTTGGGAGTTTTTAACTTTCAGGTAGCAGAGCTTGCCAAGCTGGTCATGATTGTCTTTGTGTCTGACTTTGTGGTGCGCCGGTCTTTCGAAGTTCGTAATGGTTTAGATGGCTTTTTGCGAATTATGCTAGTGGTTGCGCTCATTACCATGCTGCTATTATCGCAGCCAGATTTTGGTTCTTTTGTCGTGATTTTAGGAACCATTTTTGCGATATTTTATATCGCTGGTGCGCCTTATAAGCACTTCTTAGCATTGGCTGCGGCTGCTGTTGGTGGCGCAGTATTGATGGTCACGACAGCACAGTATCGATTGGTACGTGTGATGTCGTTCATGGATCCGTTCGATGACGTGCAGGACACCGATTACCAGTTAGCACGCAGTTTGATTGCTTTTGGTCGTGGGCAGTTTACGGGTGTTGGCTATGGTGAGAGCGTACAAAAATTATCGCATTTGCCAGAGGCACACACGGATTTTTTACTAGCAATTACGGGCGAAGAGTTAGGTTTTGTTGGGGTCACTATGGTGTTGGTGCTCGAAGCACTGATTATCGGTAGTGCGATGCGTATCAGTTATAACGCGTTAAAACGTCGACAGATGCGTATGAGCTATACGGCATTCGGTATTGGCGTGGTGTTTATCGCACAGACGATTATTAATGCAGCGATGAATATGGGCGCGATTCCGACCAAAGGTTTGACCATGCCATTCTTTAGTTATGGTGGCTCATCCATGTTGATTAGCCTAGTGATGGTTGCGTTATTGTTGAAAATTTATAAAGAAAGCCCTGAGATCGAAAAAAGCCAGTGTCGTTATTATTAGCAGTTTATTATTATGCATGATGCTGAATAATATGGTACTTAATTACTAGTGTCTGGTTTCCTTTAAAAAAGCGTCGCTAATGAGTGGCGCTTTTTGTTATCTATTTTTTATCAGTTAGATAAATTTAACTGTTGCTTGCTCTGTAGTGGGGTATTGTCCCATTGCGCAATGGCTTGCTTGAGCATGTTTTCAGGGGTATCTCTGTCTACGACGGGTTGTTGTAATAATTTTAGTGCATGAACGATTAATTGACTTGGATTGCGTGTATCAATAGGTTGTGCAAGGTTTTGTTTGGAGAGTTTTTGTCCATCAGGATTGCATATCAACGGCAAATGATACCAGTGGTCGATAGCGGGTAAGTGAGCAGCATTCATGATGCTGATTTGTGCTGTGGTCATGGGTAATATATCCAAGCCACGCATGATGTGGGTAACTTGTTGTAGACCATCATCGAGACTCGCAGCCAAAATATAATTGATCATGCCATCTTGGCGACGAGCCACCATGTCGCCTAATGTCTGCTGAGGGTTATCCCATTGCATTCCTTGAATACCATCATTGAAGCCAATCCTATAGTTTGGTAGCTGAATGCGTAGTTTATGCTGCTGTCTATCAAGGTCAGCGGCGACACAGCAGCGTGGATAACGCTTTCTATTTGGCTGGTTTTCATTATGAATTTGGCTCTGTTCTTCTTTTGCCCAATATTGCTCTAAGCCTTTACGTGAGCATTGGCAGCCATAAGTGAGTGGATGCAGGGCAGAGTTTAAGTAATCATTATAGATATCAATACGCTCAGATTGATAAATGACATCGCCGTCCCAGTGTAGGCCAAGCGCTTCTAGATCAATCAAAATTTGCTCAGTGAACTGTTGATCGCAGCGCTCAGTATCGGTATCTTCAATGCGCAGTAGCCATTGACCACCCAGTGATTTTATATGGCAGAAGCTGGCAAGTGCTGTCGTTAAAGAGCCAAGGTGCAGCTCACCAGTGGGTGAAGGTGCGAAACGGCCGATAGGCTGAGAAGGAGTAGGCATAGGAATCTTGATCGTTTTTAAAATAAGTGGTTATCGATGATAGCGTTATTCAAATAGAATAATAAAGTTAGGTCAAAAAAGATATTTATTAAATGAGATGATTTGTTAGAGGTGTTACTTCTAAAAATAAAATTGATTTTTTAACACTTATCGTTAGGGGCTATATTTATAGATTGATTAAAGGTTATTCAACATAGAAACGATAGCCTAAAACGCAACGAGCGACCAATAATATGGTCGCTCGTACTTAAATATGGTCTTCTTATGCTTGATTGAAGCTATCTTATCTAAGCGCCTTGGTTCTGACGTTCTTTGATTTCAGATAGCGTTTTACAGTCGATACACTGAGTCGCTGTTGGGCGTGCTTCAAGACGACGCAGACCGATCTCTACACCGCAAGTTTCACAAAAACCATAGTCATCATTTTCGATTTCTGACATAGATTTATCAATTTTGCGAATGAGTTTGCGTTCACGGTCACGCGTACGCAAAGCCAGCGCAAACTCTTCTTCTTGGGTCGCGCGATCATTGATATCTGGCATGGCACTTGACTCATCCTGGATATAAGTCTTGGTACGATCTGCTTCGCCAATCAGTTGGTTTTTCCAGTCCAATAAAATCGCTTTAAAATGCTCTAACTGAGCATCAGACATATATTCTTCGTCTTTGGCTGGCACATAAGGAGTAAACTTCACTTCACTCGGATTCGTGGTCACGGTGCTCATATGGGTATCCTACTTTTTCAAATTAATTCAATAAAACGACGTATCAACAGATAAGACGTTATTAATTTTACGAACGCTATAATGCTTTCCATTTATAAAACGTTTTACCACTTGGTAACACAAGTAACACAGCTGCTCTAATAGTATGGCTATCTTGCTATGCTGACATAGCGATGGTCAAATATATGGTTACGCTTATCTTTATTTAAATAGTCTTGTTTAAAAAATACTGCAAACCACTGACGGTTAAAACCTCAATTATGGTCGACTTAGTCATCCTAGCCATTATGATTGTACCTAATAGTAGATATTAGGCAGTCTTCATTTTATAAGTTGTATCATTGTTTCTCATAATAATGAAGTGATTTTTTATACTGGTTGTTGTTTTACTTTGATATCTACTTCATATTAGGGTAGTGAATATCAGCTAAATGCTTAATACATAAGGGTTAAAACTATTTTTATACCAGTAATTATGGCCATCAAGTATCCAGTCTTTCAACCCAGCTTGCAACCGTCCCATTGTTGGCTAATTGCAACCAACGGTAACCAGGTCGAGCGTCTTCATCGTAAGCAAAGTCATCTTCGTTGGGCATGAACTGATAGCAGGTTGAGGGTGTGGTATAGACAGAAACGCCTTGACGATAGCGAACTTGGTCTTGGTGAATATGTCCACTAATGATTACTTTTAGATGCTCAAAAGCTAGCATATGCTGCCAAAAATCTTCGCTATTTCCTACTATATGAGCATCAATCCAGGCAGAGCCTACCGGTATAATATGATGGTGTAGGGCGATTAGCGTAGGCTTGTTACAAGCACTGAGTCTTTCACATAACCAGCTCATGTCGGCAGACGTTATTTTGCCTGCCACCTCACCACTAATGGAGGAGTCTAGCAGCAGTAACTGCCAATGGTCAGTTTCAATAATATGTTGACTCAATAAACGAGGGTCAGCAGGTTGAGCAACCAATGTGCGCTGCAAAAACGGCAAATGACAGCCAATTTCGTCAGTCACGTCATGATTACCAGCAATACAAGCAAAAGGAATGTTGGTCGCTTGTAGTACCTTAAAGATATGGTCATAAATCGTAGGTATGATTTTATTAACCAAGTCACCTGTCACGAGAATGAGATCACAGCGAATATCTTCATTCAGTGCTTGTTGAAGCACTTTCTCAAAACTATGCTGATAAATGGCGGCTTCATCACTGTCAATATTATCGTTATCTGTAATAAAAGCGCTAGGTGTCAATAAGTGTAAATCGGTAACTTGTAAGATATTAACTTGCTCATCTGGCGTACTGATTCTACTGATACTATTGCTTGGCATTGGGTCAGTCCCTTATTAAAGCAGAGCCATTGACGCTGTCAACATGACCATAAGTAAACGAGTCACTATTATCTGTTTTCACTACTTTTTTCCATCATATAGGATATTTAATCGCAGTTACCATACTATATTTTCAATAGCTATTATAAGCAGCTTTCTATTATCAATGATACCGATAGTGTCGAGGCAAGTTTATAACATAAAGTAAAACAAAGCTCTAGCAATATTAATCAAATAAAGTTGAATAAAATATAATCTACGACAGATTGTTAGCAATTAGCGGCGAGCTGACCAGAATTTTGTCGCGATTAATTTTGAAAAAATAAGTGCCACAAAAAACAAAATGGCCAATATCAATACAATAGATAGTCCAGTCTGAATATCTAGCCAAATGCTGCCCCAAACGCCTAAAGTAACACCTAACTGAGCGATAACTAAAGATATAATGACCATTTGTTTTGGTGATGTCACCCATAAGCGTGCGGTTAGTGCTGGCAATACCAACAACCCACTAATTAGTAAGCTACCGACTGCTTGTAGCGCAACAGCACAGAACCCTGCCAATATCCCCATAAAAAACAATCGTTGGCGTGTCGGGTTGATACCTTGAATACGTGCCAATGCTTCATGAGTCGCAAGCTTAATTTGCGCTGGCCATATATAGCGTAGTAAGCCCAAACCTACCAGCACGCTACCCGCAAGTAGAGGCAAATCAGCCCAATCTAGCTCTAATAAATTACCAAATAAAAAGCCTAATACATTGGCTTGCTGATCTGTCAGCTGGGTTAAGGTCAATAGTCCTAAACATAATAATGAGACAGCCACCACTGCCAATACGGCATCCGCTGGTAGGCGTTCATCATCAATTAATACCAGTCCTAACACTACCGCAATGCTGACTAACAAAACACCAATGCCCATTGGTAGTTGCCACCAAGCAGCTAAGGCCACACCAAGTAAAGTGCCATGTGCCAGAGCATCAGCAAAAAAGGCCATACGGCGCCACAATACCAAACACCCTAATGGTGCTGATAGTAGTGCTAAAATACTGCCAGCAATCCAAGCAGGAGCAATAATGGCTAACCAAGTGGTCATAATGAATATCCGTAAAATTTTTATAAAGGCATGAGACAGTATCAGTAAATATCAAAAATATTTGACTAGATATAGCCATCATATATTTGGTTTTGATGATTATGGTTCGAGCTCGTTTGGTGCGTGATGCTGGCAAGCATGTGGCTGATGCACATAAGGTTGCTCATAATAATGACCAAATAGCTTTTTAAATTCGGTGCTAATGGCCAGCTCGCTTGGTTGCCCCTCGCAGCAGATATGTTTGTTGAGGCAAATAACACGTCGACTACCTCTCATTACCCAATGCAAATCATGCGATATCACTAGCATGGCACAATGTAAGAAATCTGGTAGCTTGTCGATGAACTGATAGAGCCAAACCTCAGTATCAGGGTCAAGCCCTTGCATGGGTTCATCCAAAATCAATAAATTGGGTTTATCCAATAAGGCTCGGGCTAATAAGACGCGCTGTGTTTCGCCACCTGACAAATGCAGCATCTGCCGTGATAGCAAATGCGTCAATGCTAAATTATCAAATATGAACTGGCGCTGCTCGTCGGTTAAACGCTTTTTATTTGCTTGACCCAATAGGTCGCTGACTCGCAAGGGCAATATAGGCGGTACGGTAAATCGCTGCGGTACATAGCCAAGTTGTAGTGGCTGATGCGCTGTGATATTGCCCTTAGTCGGATCAATCAAACCTAAAATAAGTTTAACCAACGTTGATTTGCCAGCACCGTTAGGTCCCACCAGACTTACCGTCTCATTGACCGCAATGTCAATATCGATGTTTGAAAGGATACGTTGCTGTCCAACATGGTAGCTGATATTGCTTAAGCTCAGCAGCTGGTTGGTATCTTTCATAGGACGGTTATCAGCAGTAGGGGAGAGCGGCTGATTAGATATTGAAGTAGATGGGCTCATAATATGACAACGAATGGATAAGTAAAAGATAGGAATAATAAAAATATTGCTATTAAAAACCAATAAAAAAGTACTAAAAATAGTGAAAACAAGACTGATAGGTTATCGGCAAGCTTGGCATCGACCACTAAGTTCAATAACACTGTTCTCCACAACAAACCCAACATCTTGCTCAGCAAAGCTCATCATCTCTCGTACTGGCAAGCTGCTGCATTCTTGTACCCTCTGGCACTGACCACAGATTAAAAAAGCCGCCGTATGTTGCGCTCTTGGGTGACAGCAAGGAACATAAGCATTGATAGACGTTAATTGATGAATCAAACCTTCGCTCAATAAAAACTCCAAGCTGCGATAGACCGTTGGTGGGGCGACGTTTTTGTTGGTTTGTTTTTTTGATGAGGACTTTTTTGAGTCAGCCTCTTTATTATCATCACTGCTCTGAGAATCTGACAGGCGCATATTCTGTAATAGAGTGATTAGGTCATAGGCACCGATGGGCTTATTGGCTTCTAATACCAACTGATATATTTGCTGACGTAAAGATGTAAAGCGCGATCCATTTAAACGGCATCGCTCTTTTGCTTCGGTTAAGCGCTCGACAACATCATGCGGCGTAAAGTCTTGCGCATCATGTAGATGTTCACAATCTGATGAGTGGATAGACATGGTGCAGACTCCTAAAAATAAATGGCTGTTTTATTATATTTTTTATTGTTATAGTATAACATAATAAAATGAAAAGAAGATAAGCTGTCTTATGTTATCTACTGTATCGTCACTCTTCATTAAACATGATATTTCGACATTATCAACCATATACCAAAGACACCTACTATGAACTCAGCTTTCAATCAGTTACTACGTCCAATCATCAAGATAAAACGTCTGCTAGTTTCTGGAGCACTACTAGGATTTTTAACGCTAAATGCTCAAGCAGCAACCGTTAGTGTGAGCAACTATCCGATGTTTTTACTCAGTGAAGCGGTGACTGAAGGAACACCGGCCGCCAATAGAATTTTACAACCAGGTGATGTAGGGCATCATGGAAGTATCAGTCCAAGTGATATTAAAGCGATTAAAGACAGTAAGTTCATCGTTTGGTTTGGACCTTCATTAGAAAATAGCCTGACTGGCAGTTTAGAGACAGCCCCTAATGCCATTGCTATGTTTGACTTTAAGGCCTTCAACCGCTATCCACTTCGTGATGTAAAAGGCGCGCCGATTGCAGGCACGCTTGATCCGCATATCTGGCTAGATCCTGAAAATGCCAAAGCCATTACTCGTGCATTGGCCGTGATACACAGCCGTGCTAACCCAGAGTACGCAAGCACTTATCAAGCCAACGTTAAAAAATTCGCTGCTCGTATGGATACAGCAGTTGCCACTATACAACAAGCTTCACAGAAAAACCGTCCTTATTGGGCTTATCATGATGCCTATCAATATATTGAAAAAGCTGCGCATATAGAGCTAGCAGGTAGCTTAAGTCCAGACCACCATATTTCTCCAAAAGCCAGTCAATTGCGTTGGTTAAATGAGAACCGTCCTGTTAAGCAAATGTGCATGGTTAATCAAGGCGTCGTTTCTAAAGGATTGCTTGCTAAATTACAGCCAATCAGTACTTCTGTACAAATCGAAGACATGAGCGACAGTCAAGACTTTGTAAAAGGGTGGACGAATATGGCACAGCAAATTAACAATTGTGTGGATGGTAAGTAGGAATAAATCGAAGTATTCTTCAAATAAATGTTACCATGCCTCAAACTAAGTGCTTTGAAATGAAGTTTGGCCTAGTTTGAGGCGTGTTTTCACGCTAAATAGTTGACAAATTTCATATTATGCTTGCTTAAAACTCACATGCTCCTTATAATAAGTGGCGTTTAATTTTGGTTGAAAGGCATTACCTGTAGAGTGAGCGATTCACGGATAAAAGTGTCAAAAGGATACTAGATTATCCCAATATTGTAAGGCTATAGGAATACCGATGACCAAGCCTGCCAAACGCACGCAGAAAGATAAGATTGGTATCTATATCAAACGCCAAGCATGGATATTGTTTATCCTGATAATTGTTGTTTGGATTCTAGATGCTATTTGGTTAGATAGTGAGCTTACTGTAACGAAAAGCGCCGCAATTGGTGCGTTGCTAAGTTTTACTACTCAAGCCGTATTTGCTTCTTTTATCTTTTGGCATACTGGATATCGCGCACGCCAACATATTGTTAGCCAGCTATATCGAGGGCAGATGGCCAAATGGCTATTAGCCGTGTTAGGTTTCGCACTAATTTTTATTACCGTACAACCCCTATCTGCGCCTGCGCTGTTTATCGGTTTTATGGTAATGCAAATTAGTCACAGTTGGATGTTGTGGCATATACGCTAGGGTTAATCATATAACTATTTATATGGTTTTGTGATTAATAACGCTATGCAAGCCACCCTGCCGTCCAGCTTCTCTATGACTAGTTTTAAAAAGTCAAAACATAAAAACCTGTCTTATGACAGCGCTAGTGACTATAAAAACTGTAGTATAAGTGTTCTAAATGAATGTAGCATTTAAGAATGCGGTGATAGGGTAGGGCAAGTTTCGCTATCGTTATCATTTGTAATTAAATTATTACAATTAAATTACAGCCGTAAAGCTATATTGGTAAACGTTAAGCGTTGCTAACTTATTCATACAACGGATAAAAAAGTAACAATTGACTTTACACGAATACAACGCTGCATTAATATAGGCAGCTAAATATTTTGCTTACAAACCTTGTATAAGGCGCCAGTCGTGGAACACGACAGTAGGCGAGCACATATATAATAATTTTTCGTACACATGCAAGGGCTATTACTGATTCATCATAAGCCCTTTTTTGATAGCTAAATTTCATTTGTAGCTATTGAGTTGCGCACTAGTAATAGAACTATGGGTTGGATGTTATTGATTACATGAGCGCGTTAGCATGAATTATTTGCTTGCTTATAAGCACATCAAATAAAACACTAAACCTCATCAGATGACAACCATATTTTTGGTAGTTGATTAAATCGTTGATTAATAAGAAGCTTACATTATGGCATCCGAGCAAACATCATCAGAATATATCTCTCACCACTTAACGAATTGGACGTACGGCTATCTGCCGGGCGAAGGTTGGAAAGTTGCCTATACTGCTGAAGAAGCGGGGCTAATGGGCTTTAAAGCTATCCATCTTGACTCTATGCTATGGTCAATTGGTCTGGGCATTCTATTTTGTACCATCTTTTGGATGGTTGCCAAAAAAGTCACTTCAGGCGTGCCAGGCAAAATGCAGGCAGCAGTTGAATTGATCGTTGAGTTTGTTGATAACAACGTTCGTGATTCATACAGTGGTACATCAAAACTGATTGCACCATTGGCGTTGACCATCTTTGTTTGGATCTTTTTGATGAACTTGATGGATCTAATACCTGTCGACTTCGTTCCAGGTATTGCGGGACAAATTGGTGCTGCAATGGGCCATGATCCACATCATGTTTTCTTTAAGATTGTTCCAACGACTGATCCTAACATCACGCTTGGCATGTCGTTCTCTGTCTTTGCACTGATTATCTTTTATAGCATTAAAGAAAAAGGTTTGGGCGGCTTTATCGGTGAATTAACACTACATCCGTTTGGCGCCAAAAACCCAATCGTACAAGCGATTTTGATTCCCATCAACTTCATCCTAGAAGCAGTTACTCTAATAGCCAAACCTGTATCACTTGGTTTGCGTCTATTCGGCAACATGTATGCTGGGGAATTGATTTTCATACTGATTGCTCTAATGCCGTTTTGGATTCAATGGGCGTTATCGGTACCGTGGGCTATCTTCCACATCTTAGTTATTACACTTCAAGCGTTCGTATTTATGATGCTGACGATAGTTTATATGTCGCTCGCATCATCAACTGAACATTAATTAGACATTCAATAGGTAAATGAGGATACATCAATGGATCCAGTATTAGGTGGTTACACAGTTATCGCAGTAGCGCTACTTATCGGTCTTGGCGCACTTGGCACAGGTATTGGTTTTGCTATTCTAGGTGGTAAATTCCTAGAAGGCGTAGCACGTCAGCCAGAACTAGGCTCACAGCTACAAACTCGTATGTTCATCGTAGCAGGTCTTCTTGATGCTATTCCGATGATCGGTGTTGGTATTGCTATGCTATTGTTATTCGCTAACCCTCTAGCAGGTTAATCAGAAAGCTCAGTTGTAAATGTTTGGTAGTCAAAGTTTGTATCTTAACCATAGCCAAAGTTTGGCTATCAAATATGATCAATGAAACTGATTTTTCATTAACAAAGAGGTGATCACGTGAATATCAATTCTACCCTCATCGGTCAAGCCATTGCTTTTGCAATCTTTGTGATGTTCTGCATGAAATTCGTGTGGCCACCACTTATTGGTGCCATCAATGAGCGTCAGCGTAAAATTGCTGAAGGCCTGAATGCCGCAGAAAAAGCAAAAGCAGATCTGGCGACCGCGGAGCAAGATGTCCAGCAGGAGCTTACTCTTGCAAAGACTAAAGCTGCTGCTCTAATCGAGCAAGCGAATAAAAGTGCCAACCAGCTTGTCGAAGATGCAAAAACGCATGCCCAAGTGGAAGGCGAGCGCATTCGTCAACAAGCGCAAGCGTCTATCGACCAAGAAATCAATCAGGCGCGTGATTCATTACGTGCTCAAGTTGCTGAACTGGCTGTACTTGGTGCAGAAAAGATTTTGCAAGACAAAGTCGATGTGCAAAAACATGCCAGTATGCTAGACCAACTGGCGGCGAAGCTGTAACTGTGAGGATATAATGGCTGACTTATCAACCTTAGCACGACCCTACGCTAGAGCCGCGTTTGACTATGCCAATGAAAACGGGGCCGTAGACGAGTGGGAAAATTTCTTGTTTATCGCTGGTGCAATTGTCAATGACAAAGCGTTCCGTACTTGGCTAGAAAATCCAGCCGTTACGGCTGAGCATAAGTCAGCTGCTTTGGTTGATCTTTATGACTCACAAGTGGCTGGTGATAACGACTCTGCTTTTAAACAGCTATTAGGTGAGAACAAAGGTTCTCGCTACGGTAATAGTATTAGCTATCCTAAAGTATCACCAGCGCTCAATAATTTTATTAAGCAGCTGGCAGAACAAGAGCGTCTGGCGCTGCTTCCTGAAGTTTATGAGCATTATCGTCATCACAAGGCAGTAAGCTTAAAGCAGCTTGACGCATATGTGACTTCTGCTTATCCATTAACGGATGACCAACGTCAAATGATTCAAACACGTCTCGCTGCCTCGCTAAACGCTAGTGTGGTGATTCACGAATCAGTTGATCCAAGTCTATTGGCAGGTGCTACGATCAAAGTCGGTGACAAAATCATTGATGATTCGATGCGCGGCAAGTTACAACAGTTAAAAACACAGCTAACTGCCTAATGCCATTCATCAACGCAGTCATTTAATATCTGCGTGATAGTAAGAGCATTTAAGTCAGTGGGCGGGTTATCATAAATTAAAGGAAACAAGGCAATGCAACAATTGAATCCAGCGGAAATCAGTAACCTGATTAAGCAGCGTATTCAAGACCTTGATGCGGGTGCAACTGCAAAGAATGAAGGCACGATTGTCAAAGTATCTGACGGTATCGTGCAGATTCATGGTCTTGAAGATGCCATGTACGGCGAAATGATTGAGTTTGAAGGTGAAGTCTATGGAATGGCGCTTAACTTAGAGCGTGATTCTGTTGGTGCGGTAGTACTAGGTGACTTCCTAAAGTTACAAGAAGGTCAAAAAGCCTATTGTACTGGTCGCATTCTTGAAGTACCCGTAGGTCCTGAGCTGCTAGGCCGTGTTGTTGATGCTTTGGGTAATCCTATCGATGGCAAAGGTCCTATCGATGCCAAGATGACTGACAAAGTCGAAAAGATCGCCCCAGGTGTTATCGATCGTCAGTCAGTAGATCAGCCAGTAATGACTGGTTATAAAGCCGTTGATACTATGATCCCAATTGGTCGTGGTCAGCGTGAGCTTATCATTGGTGACCGTCAGACGGGTAAAACCGCAATGGCTATCGATGCGATTATTGCACAGAAATCATCTGGCATTAAGTGTGTGTACGTAGCTATCGGTCAGAAACGTTCGACCATCGCCAACGTCGTACGTAAGCTTGAGCAAACTGGTGCATTAGAATATACCACGGTTGTGGTTGCATCAGCATCAGAGCCAGCAGCACTACAGTATATCGCACCGTACTCAGGTTGTACGATGGGCGAATATTTCCGTGACCGCGGCGAAGATGCTCTGATTGTCTTTGATGACTTATCAAAGCAAGCTGTTGCTTATCGTCAGATTTCACTATTGCTACGTCGTCCGCCAGGCCGTGAAGCATATCCTGGTGACGTATTCTATTTACACTCACGTTTACTTGAGCGTGCATCACGTGTAAATGCTGCTTATGTAGAAAAATTCACTAATGGTGAAGTTGTTGGTAAAACAGGTTCTTTAACTGCATTACCAATCATTGAGACCCAAGCTGGTGACGTTTCTGCATTCGTACCGACTAACGTAATCTCAATTACTGATGGTCAGATCTTCCTAGAGTCTAGTTTATTCGCATCAGGTCTCCGTCCAGCAGTCAACGCTGGTATTTCGGTATCTCGTGTTGGTGGTGCTGCACAGACTAAGATCATTAAGAAACTGTCTGGTGGTATCCGTACCGCACTAGCTCAGTATCGTGAACTAGCAGCATTTGCTCAGTTTGCCTCAGATCTTGATGACGCAACTCGCGAACAGCTTGATCATGGTGAGCGTGTGACTGAACTTATGAAGCAGAAGCAGTATCAGCCAATGTCTATCTCTGAGCAAGCAGCAGTTATTTATGCTTCGAATGAAGGATTTTTATCTGACGTGCCTGTTGAAAAAATTGGTTCTTTCGAAGAAGCTTACTTACGCTATATGCATGATGAGCAGAGTGAATTGATGCGTGAGATTGATGACACTGCGAACTACAACGATGATATCGCAGGTCGTTTAAAGTCAGCTCTAGAGACATTTAAACAAAATCACAGTTATTAATTTAACGGGTTAAGCCGAATTTGGTTATGGCTATCTTTGATAGCTGATAAAGTGGCGCGTTGTCTGATCAGATTTTTGCCAAGATAGAGCGCCACTGTTTTAACCATTGACGGTATTAGAACGCGTAATGCACAAGATATAAAATATTACTCTGTCAGATTAATGTTGTATATTAAATGATTGTCGCTTGCGCCAATGCTTTTTAACCCTCTTATATTGGAATCATTATGGCAAGCTTAAAAGAGATACGTGCCAAAGTCACCAGTATTAAAAGCACCCAAAAAATTACTCGCGCAATGCAAATGGTTGCAGCAAGTAAAATGCGCCGTGCACAAGAGCGCATGGAAGTGGGTCGCCCGTATGCTGATAGTATGCGCCGGGTTATCTCACATTTGGTGCATGCTTCATCAGACTACAAACATCCGTATATGGTATCGCGCCCAGTCAATAAGGTTGGCTATATTGTCATTACCTCTGACCGTGGTCTAGCGGGTGGTTTGAATGTCAACCTATTTAAAGCTTTAACTAAAAGTATCCAGCAATACCAAGACCAGTCTGTACAGACTGAGTTTGCAGCCATTGGCGCTAAAGGTGTGAGTTTTTTCAAAAACTTTGGTGGTAAAGTTACCTCGGCCGTGACCGATTATGGTGATAAGCCAACGTTTGAGCAATTGAACGCACCTGTTCAGGCGATGCTTGAGGACTATAGTAACGGTAATTTAGACCGTATCTATGTGGTATATAACCAGTTTATCAATGCCATGACTCAAAAGCCGACAGTCAGTCAGTTAGTACCTCTTCCAGAGGGATCGCTTATTGATGAAGACAGCGGCATGCAGACTGAGCTTAGCTGGGATTATATCTACGAGCCTGACATCAAGACTTTGATTGATGAATTGCTTGGCCGTTATATTGAGTCGATTGTTTATCAAGCGGTAATGGAAAACATTGCCTCTGAGCAGTCGTCACGTATGGTTGCGATGAAAGCGGCTACAGATAATGCTGGTGACCTTATTAACGATTTACAGTTGGTTTATAACAAGCTGCGTCAAGCGGCGATTACTCGAGAAATCTCGGAAATCGTTGGCGGTGCTGCTGCTGTTTCATAATTGACTACACCTATATATAGAAGTTCAAGGAGAACGCAATGAGTAGCGGTCGTATTGTACAGATTATTGGCGCGGTTCTTGACGTTGAGTTCAACCGTAACGAAGTTCCTAAAATTTTTGATGCCTTGCAAGTAGACGGTACCGAAACCACCCTAGAAGTACAGCAACAGCTAGGTGATGGCATCGTACGTACTATCGCAATGGGTTCAACTGAAGGCCTAAAGCGTAACCTACCAGTTACTAACACTGGCGCACCTATTTCTGTACCTGTCGGTATTGGTACACTAGGTCGCATCATGGATGTTCTTGGTCGTCCTATCGATGAAGAAGGTCCTGTTGCTGCTGATGAAAAATGGTCTATCCATCGTGAAGCTCCAAGCTATGCAGAGCAGTCAAACAGTACTGAACTATTAGAAACAGGCATCAAGGTTATTGATTTACTTTGCCCGTTTGCAAAAGGTGGTAAAGTTGGTCTGTTTGGTGGTGCTGGTGTTGGTAAAACCGTCAACATGATGGAATTGATCAACAACATTGCGCTTAAGCATGAAGGCTTGTCAGTATTTGCTGGTGTTGGTGAACGTACTCGTGAAGGTAACGATTTCTATCACGAAATGCAAGAAGCTGGCGTTGTAAACACTGAAGACTTTAGCAAATCTAAAGTAGCAATGGTATATGGCCAGATGAATGAGCCACCGGGTAACCGTTTACGTGTTGCACTGTCTGGTTTGACCATGGCTGAGTACTTCCGTGATACCAAAGATCCTGCTACTGGCAAAGGTCGTGACGTATTGCTGTTTGTTGATAACATCTATCGCTACACACTAGCCGGTACTGAAGTATCAGCACTACTAGGTCGTATGCCATCAGCAGTTGGTTATCAGCCAACGCTAGCTGAAGAGATGGGTATGCTGCAAGAGCGTATCACGTCAACTCAGTCAGGCTCTATTACTTCAGTTCAAGCTGTATACGTACCTGCGGATGATTTGACCGATCCATCACCTGCTACGACGTTTGCTCACTTGGATGCAACAGTTGTACTAAGCCGTGATATCGCTTCACAAGGTATCTATCCTGCGGTTGATCCATTGGATTCAACGTCACGTCAGCTAGATCCACAAGTGATCGGCGAAGAGCATTACAATGTTGCTCGTGGCGTACAGGAAATCCTACAGCGCTATAAAGAGCTTAAAGATATCATCGCAATTTTGGGTATGGATGAGTTATCAGAAGAAGATAAACTGGTTGTTTATCGTGCTCGTAAGATTCAGCGCTTCTTATCACAGCCATTCCACGTTGCTGAAATCTTTACTGGTGCACCTGGTAAATATGTACCATTACGCGATACCATTGCTAGCTTTAAAGCAATCATCGCTGGTGAATACGATGACTTGCCAGAGCAGGCATTCTATATGGCTGGTGGCATCGATGAAGTTGTTGCCAAAGCAGAAAAAATGAAATCTTCTGCAGCGTAAGTTGCTCAAGCATTGGCTAACGAGTAGATAGGCTATAATACGTTTATCTACTCATCAGTAACGCATCGCAGTTTTTACTGTTTTTTTGATCGCGTTTTGATAGTAAGGAGTTAAGTATGGCAACGTTACAATGTCGCGTCGTAAGTGCTCGTGAAGAGTTGTATTCAGGCGAAATTAGCATGTTAATAGCTACGGGAACCGAAGGCGAGATTGGTGTATTGCCAGGTCACACACCGCTTATTACTTTGTTAAAACCGGGTGCGATGCGAGTGCAAACACCAGACGGTGAAGAAGAAATAATTTATGTATCAGGCGGTGTATTAGAAGTACAGCCGAAGATGGTTACCGTATTGGCTGATACAGCCATGCGTGCACATAACCTTGATGAAAGCAAAATTGTTGAAGCACGTAAAAAGGCTGAGCAAATGCTTGTCAATCAATCGGACACTGTACAGACTAATGCAGCTTTAGCATCATTAGCAGAGTCTGTGGCACAGCTACAGACTATCCGTAAGTACAAAAACCGTGCTTAAAATTTTTGTTTGAAAGTTTTAGTCTTTCGACGATAAAAAAACAGTCCAATATGGGCTGTTTTTTTATGCCTGTTTTTAGAGTGACCATATCAAATATATATGAATCAAAGAATATTAGACAATTTCTAAAAAGTCACTGGCGACAACAACAATATGTCGCTATATTATATGTCATAGAGAGTAAGTTCTGAGTGAGAGTAAAGCGATTAGAAGTTCCTTGAAAAGCTAATTTGGTTAGTTTACTTACCAATATTTAGACATTCAAGGAGTGATAAAACCAACTTGTCTGCTGTTATTTGCGTAAATCACGTATTTTTTGGACGTAAACTAACGTTTTAATAGGTGTAGTTTATAGGTTTTGTTAACGACTATAAGCTATAGTATAGGAAGCTGTATATTTAATAGTATACTGTGCTACCAAGTTTGTAACAGCTATACGAACATCAATTGTGCCACGTGATGGTGCTATTAATTTACCGCTCTTACTTTTACTACTTTTAAATTAGATGTATTAGAGGATATAACAATGACAACGAATGAAGAAGACAACACCCCCCGAATCTTGATTGTTGAGGATGATGAGCGTCTGGCCATGCTGACCCAAGATTACTTGGTCAAAAACGGTTTAGAAGTAGCGATTGAAACAGATGGTAATCGTGCTATTCGCCGTATCGTCAATGAGCAACCAGATTTGGTTGTACTTGATGTGATGCTTCCTGGTAGCGATGGATTAACGGTTTGTCGTGAAGTTCGCCCGCATTACCAAAATCCTATTTTGATGCTGACGGCTCGTACTGAAGATATGGATCAGGTACTAGGTCTTGAGATGGGTGCCGATGATTATGTCGCAAAACCTGCTCAGCCACGTGTCTTGCTTGCCCGTATTCGTGCATTATTACGCCGTTCAGAAAATGCACCATCAGAAGACGTGCCACAGCGCCTAGAGTTTGGTGAGTTGGTCATCGACAATGGTGGTCGTTCAGTGAATCTAGGTGATGAGCTGGTTGATTTCACCAGTGCTGAATATGACCTTTTATGGTTGCTAGCTTCTAATGCTGGTCGTATTCTATCTCGTGAAGATATTTTTGAACGTCTACGCGGTATTGAATATGATGGTCAAGATCGCTCAATTGACGTACGTATCTCACGTATTCGTCCAAAGATTGGTGATGATCCAGAAAACCCTAAACGTATTAAAACCGTACGTAGTAAAGGTTATTTATTTGTGAAAGAAGGCAACTAATTCTCGTTCCTTTGAGTAATTACTTACTATTGATAATCGTCATATAAAAAACCAGCAACTATGCTGGTTTTTTTATGGCTAAATTTGAATTTTTGAACTTAATTATAGTGTTATGTGGTTTAATTAAACAATTATTGTAGTGACTGAGACCCTGCACATGGTACAAAGTGTGCTAAGTATCAGCTCAACACAAAAAACATAATAGCTAGGATCGTTTTTACTCCATACTGTTTGATATTATTTGTTATACAGCGCTTATGTGCTGCATGATATCAGCAGTTTTTATTCATTAAGTTGGTCACGGCACGTATGTCATTAGTCTCTTCTTTAAAACACAGTATTTTTGTTCGTATCTATGCTGGACTACTCATAGTCTGTTTATGTGTGGCGTTATTTGCCCAGTTATTGATGGATACAATCAATAAAGAGCGTGTACAGTCCTATCGTGAAAATATGGCCAAGGGCGCTTTTCATCTGGTGAGCGAAGGTATTTCTCATCAGGAGAGTGAAGAGCAGCGTGAGTATTGGCTGTCTGATGCGAGTAGTTTGTTTGGCTCAAAGTTCAGTATTGTGCCTATTACTGACGTGGACTTTAATGCCAGTGAATTGCGACGTTTTGAAAATGACAACACAGTCGTACGCTATGTTACTCAACCTGTGCATGCCGATGTCTATTATCGTTTACCTGACAATAAAAATGTCCTAACGGCTAGGGTTACGCAAGTCACTGAACAGCAAGTGCGTGCAATAGCTGTGTTCTTATTAGATGATTTGTCTTATCACGTGACGCTGCCTGATAAACGTGCACGCTTGGCTCAGTTAGAAGAGAAGTTCTCCTTCCCATTGGAATTCAAAGCAGTTAATACGCTGGATTTGGATACCGATCAGATGGGTCGATTGCGCCGTGATGAGGTTGTTATCTCACTGCAGGACACCAATAGCAGTAAAAGTAATTCGGCTATCCAGATAGTAGTGCCTTCTGAAATCAATGATATGGCCATTTTGATTGGGCCAGTACCTTTATTTAACTGGTTTCCCCTCAATTTGATTATAAGTATGATTTTGATAAGCATGTTTTTAATCAGCTTGGGTGTATATGCATTGATTTTCCCGCTTGAACGCAAATTACAATTGATTCAGGTCGGTGTCAATGAAGTCAGTAAAGGTAACCTTGAAAGTCAGGTGCAAGTGATTGGGCAAGATGAAATTGCTCGTTTAGCAGCGACTTTTAATGCGATGACCTCACATATCAAACGTTTGATTGAGTCGCAGCGAGAGCTGACACGAGCAGTGTCACATGAGTTACGTACGCCTGTGGCTCGTATTCGCTTTGCTGTCGATATGCTTGCTGATACTGATGATGAAGACTCACGCTTTATGCAGCGCGACTATATCGATGAAGATATTGAATCGCTCAATGGTTTGATTGATGAGATTTTGACCTATGCTAAGCTTGAAGAAGGCTCACCAAAACTAGATTTGGAGCCAGTCAATCTTAGAGAGTTGCTTGAGCAGATTGAACGTGAGACCAATGCACTAGGTAAGCCAATCAAGATAGTGACCAAACTGCCGAACGCTAAAGTAACCGCCATTGCCGACCGACGCTATCTACATCGTGTGATTCAAAACCTTGCAGGCAATGCATTACGCTATGCAGAGACCACGATTGTCATTAGCGCAGGCGTCAAAAAAGGCAATGCGTTTGTTAGTGTTGAAGATGATGGTCATGGTATTCCAGAAGCAGATCGCGAAAAAGTATTTATTCCATTCTCACGGCTAGATGATAGTCGTACGCGTGCATCAGGTGGCTATGGTCTGGGCTTGTCTATTGTATCGCGTATTGCTTTTTGGTTTAATGGTAGTATGAAAGTCGATGAGAGCGAGCCACTTGGTGGTGCCCGATTTGTTATGACATGGCCGATTAAACCACTGACACAAATTCTGGCTGCTGACGAGTTGACGCAGGAGAAAAGTGAACGTGGTTTTGATGATAAGTGATGATAAATAGAGGCAATACACAACACTATAGCTACTTTTTAGCTAAGAATTACTGAAACATGAATTAATAAGCTATAGATTACGAATCTAATCATATTTTATGATGTAATCATGGTCAGTACTGCAGTACCAATAATGGTTTTAAAAGTAGATTTTTTGACAGTAGAGGAGGGCAAAGGATGCCGTATTTATTTGGTGGTTTGGTGGTTTTAAATGCAATAACGCTAGGGTATTACTTATTCTTACAGCAGCCTTCGACGACTCAAACGTTAAAAGCTGCGCAAGAAAGTATTACTCAACCATTAGAGTTTACCAATAGCGCCAAGTATATCCCTCCTGTCATCGGAACTAGAGACTAGTTTTTATTCATGCAAAAACTGCAATGAAGTATTTTCTAGCTCTAGTCAGGTTCAGTCTAGTCGTCTTTATTCAATAGGTTGTTATCAAAACCTGAACGCTCTTCGGTATCGGCAGCGACTGTCTTATCTCCCGCAACTTTAGAAAGCAAAGGTATACGTACACAAACCTGTAGACCACCTTCAGGATGGTTGATAGCTTCTACTGTGCCATGATGCAATCTTGCGATACGGTCTACGATAGCCAAACCTAAACCGCTACCTTGGGTGGTACGTGCGGTCTCTCCCCGTTCAAAAGGTTGCATAATACGTTCTAATTGATCCTCTGCAACGCCGTCACCACAGTCCCTTACACATATCATTAGTTGCTCTTGTGCTTCCTGATTGACAGCACTTTCACTGACCACGTCACTATCTTCATCTTCAATAGTCTCTATAAATGTCGGCATCACAGTCGCCGATAGGTAAATAGGTCCCTTACCATAACGCTTCGAATTGTTTACCAGATTTATAATGAGGCGTTTGATAGACATGGGGCGTATAGGAACAACTTTATGACACTCTGACTGATAAATAAATTCCATCGGAGCAAATTGCACCATGATTTCATTAAAAATGGTGTTCAAATTAGTCAGGCTCACTGGCTCATCAGAACCATCTTTCATAAATGAAATAAATTGCTCTAAGATGGCGTCCATATCCTCAATATCATAAATCAGTCCTTCTCGAAAAAAGTCATCTGGCAGCATTTCTGCCGTCAAACGCATACGAGTCAAAGGTGTACGCAGATCATGTGAGATGCCAGCAAGCATAATTGTGCGTTCTTTTTGTGCTTGGTTTAGCGTCGTAAATAGGCGATTGAATGCCATATTGACTTGGCGTATCTCGGTAGGACCTTTTTGCGTTGGTAGAGTAGTTGCGTGACCGAGGCGAATATAGTTGGTTGCAGCACGCTGTAAATATCGCAATGGGCGGTTTAGTTGTCGCGCCAGTAAGATAATGGTTAGCAGCGACAGAATAGGCAATCCAATGAGGAATAGTACCAACAATCCTGGACTGTACTGTGAGTAATAGACCACTGGCTCACGAATCCAAAAACTGTCGTCTCGGCTGTCTTGTACCCAAAGCTGCGGTGTTGGTTTAAATTTGAAATATACTTCAACAGGCCGACCTAACTGCGCACCGATTTCGCGTTGCAAAACATCGGTAAAGACCCCGACAAACGCCTTGTCAGACACTTCTGGAAAGTCATTCGGATTATTTACCACCACCACATGAGAATGCTGATAAATCCATCGGCGTACCTCAGGACGGTCTTTCCAGTCTTGATTGACACTGTTCATCAGCTGTAGCTCGCTCGTTAAATAGCGAGCATGGTTTTTTAGCTCTGGTAAATACAAGCTTCGCCAAAAAAACAAAATCGATAAGCCAACACTGATAAGGACAATAAAGGAGACCATCAAGGTTGTCAGCCAAGTATTGGAATAGGAGCGTGGTAGCCAACCTTTACGACGTGGTTTTGGGTGTGAGGTGGTCATATGAATCCAACATGTTGAGAGAGGTATTTTATTAAATCGACTATTGAGCTAAACCGTTATTATGCTGCTTATAGGATGAACTCTGCTTTTTATACTTGGTTATTATCAACTAGATGACGATATCGAACTTGGTCAGTATATTTATCTTGGTCATTATATACGGCTTGATACGTATACTGAGCAACTCGCATATTAGGTCGCTAGACATATCATAGAATATAGTCAAATCTATATAAATCGGCTACATCGTCATCCTCGTTAAGCATACTAATGTATAACTTGCACTCGGTTTCCTTGTATCGAAATTATTTGAATTGAACTATAGCATAATCAATGAAAGGTACCGACGTCGCTTTTACCTGATAAACCAGTCATATGACTCTCTAAAATGCGTGTGAGAATCGGGATAAGGTGACTTTGTATTTTAGCTATTCCATATGCTGAAGACAGTCAAATTACTGATTTAAAATAAAAGGTTATGAGCAATTATGTTTTACATCGATGTGCATTTAAGCTATTGTTAATAAATAATTAAATAAGCACAGTTTATGTTTTCAATAAATAAAGACTGTGATATAATTATGCCCTTTTTGGTATACCTGCGAAAGAGAGAATTCACATGGTTGTTATTCGTTTAGCACGGGGCGGTGCCAAGAAACGCCCATTTTATCAAGTAGTTGTTGCTGATCAACGCCGCGCGCGTGACGGTCGCTATATTGAAAACATCGGCTTTTTTAACCCACTCGCTAAAGATTCAGAAGAAGCAGTGCGCCTAAACATGGAAGCGTACAACGCGTGGATCGCAAAAGGTGCACAACCTTCAGATCGCGTTGCTTCATTAGTAAAAGCTTACAACAAGTCTGTAGCACCAACTGAAGCAACTGCTTAAGTTTTCGTTACTATTACTGAGATGCTGATAGCAAGATCATGAGCATACCTCAGTAGACTTTAGTAAATATAGCGTAACTGGTCTAACCAGGGTGCGCCATTAACTGTTTATTGATTTTGATTGCGTTTATCGCTTTTGATTGAAATGTAATTATAATTTCTGTTTTAATCATTGTTAGGTTAGCCGTTATGTCATCAGTTCCAAACGCTAGTGCCCTTATGAAAATTGGTCAGCTGAAAAAGCCTTATGGTATTAAAGGCTGGCTTTGGGTTTTTAGCGATACAGATGATCGTACGGCAATATTTGACATGCATCCGTGGTGGATGAAAACTGCCACAGGCATGAAACCTTTGACTGTTAAAGCTTGGCGTGAGCAAGGAACAGGAATCGTGGCTCAATTTGAGCAAGTTCCTGATCGTAATGTTGCTGAGACCATGAACGGTGTTACCGTTTGGGTCGAACAAAACGTTTTGCCTGAAACAGCTGAAAACGAATATTATTGGTCGGATTTGGTCAGCTTGCGCGTGATGAACGAGCAAGATGAGTATCTAGGCAATATCACTGAAATGTTTGAGACCGGTGCCCATGACATCATGCGTGTAGCGGCAAACTCAGACAGTTTGGATAATGAAGAGCGCCTGATTCCATGGCATAAGCAAACGGTAATGAAGGTCAATATGACTGAAAAAACAGTGCTTGTGTCTTGGCCAAGTGATTATTGATATCAGCTTTAACGATATAAGTTTCGGCTTTATTGTTAAGTGTCATCGATAATTATACCGATTCATTTAACTATTATTAACCACTACGCCAAGTAGACATCAGATGTATTTTGCCGTTATTAGTATTTTTCCTGAGATGTTTGCCACGATTCGTGATTTTGGTATCACGGGGCGGGCAGTTACTCAGGAGCAAGTGACGATAGAATGCATTAATCCACGTGATTATACCACTGATAACTATCGCCGTATTGATGAACGCCCGTATGGTGGCGGTCCTGGAATGCTGATGATGGCTGAGCCATTGTCAAAAGCTATTGAGGATGCGCGCTTACGAGCCAGTCAACATGGCTGCCGTGTCGATAGTGAGCACTGTCCGGTGATTTATATGTCGCCACAAGGGCAGACGCTCAGTGAGAGTAGTGTGGTCAGTATGACTGATTACGATGGCATGATTTTATTATGCGGTCGTTATGAAGGTATTGATGAGCGCTTACTGTCACAGTATGTCGATATGGAAGTATCACTCGGTGATTATGTCTTGACTGGTGGTGAGCTACCAGCAATGGTCCTAATGGATAGTGTGATACGTCGTCTGCCTGACATTATGGGTGATGATAAGTCAGCTGAGCAAGACTCCTTCGTTGATGGATTGCTTGATTGTCCACATTATACTAAGCCACATGATTTTGCTGGTATGGCGGTTCCTGATGTTTTACTGTCAGGTCACCATGCCAATATCGCTAAGTGGCGCTTTAGTCAGCAAGTCAGTCGCACGCAAGCGCGTCGTCCAGACTTGTGGCAAGCGTTCACACCAACGGTAGAGCAAGCAAAGTGGTTAAAAGCATTGGCAAAAGCAGAAAAAAATAAGACTTTATAAGGTTAGGATTGATAAAAAACTGTCTTATAAAGCACGGATTCGATAAACAGTTAAGAAACACAATTTTGAGCAACAATAAAACAGGTCATAGAATAGTGGCCGTTGGTTATAAACCATTTACGTTGTGTCTCACCATAAAGAGACGCAATTAATTATTACAAACAGGTGATATGCGTTAAGCCTCTATTATCTAATGTGAGGAGATAACTCTCATGAGCAACAAGCATCCATTAGTTCAGGTCATCGAAAATGCTCAATTGATTGAGCGCCCAAGCTTTGCACCCGGCGATACCGTTGTGGTTCAAGTAAAAGTACGTGAAGGTGAGCGTGAGCGTTTACAGGCTTTTGAAGGCATTGTAATTGCTAAGCGTAACCGCGGTCTAAACTCAGCGTTTACCGTACGTAAAATATCAAGCGGTGTTGGTGTTGAGCGTGCATTCCAATTGCATTCACCAATCATTGAAAGCATTGAAGTTAAACGCCGTGGTGCTGTTCGCCGTGCGAAATTGTACTACTTACGTGAGCGTTCTGGTAAATCAGCACGTATCCGCGAAAAACTTGCTCCGCGTGCAGCTGCTCCAAAGAAAGCTGCCGCTAAAGCATAAGTTTAAGCAATTGCTTAAACTTGCTACGGTTGCTGAGCTGCTAATGAAGTGGCAAGGCAACGACGCAAAAGTAGATACAAGCCCTTATTCATAGGTTTATCATATAAATAAGCGGGCCATACCAAAAAAGACAGAACCCCAATCTATGCGAAAGCTAGGTTGGGGTTTTTGTATGTAAGGTTTTAAATGAGAGTTGAGCATGACATGTTTAGTACGCTCTAATCTTCGTCATCAAAATTATCTATACGGCTACTTTGGTCTTTAGATTTGCTGTACTTACGCAGTCTGATATATATCGTCTTTGTGACGATCGCAATAACTTTTTGCTGTTCATCGACTATATCGACTTTATATTCACGAAAGACCGCATCACCATCTTTCGCCATTTCTTGAATGGTAATAATTTCGGAGCTGGCAATCTTCATGCGTGCGGTAACTTTGCTATAACCCGGCGCTATAAAATCAATATTTGAGCTTTTGTCCCACACAACATAGCTACTACCGAGTTGGTGCATGAGCATAATCATATAAAATGGATCAACCATAGAATATAAACTGCCCCCAAACTGAGTACCGACGATATTTTTGTTTAAAGCATTGAGTCCCATACTGACGACGCACAGACCTTGATCCAGACTTATATGATCGATTTTGATGCCTGCACCGACATAAGGTGCGTAGGTGTTGATGCGCAGCTTAAGTAGGTGTGGTGTCAGTAATGGCATGATGCTTTGTTTAGCCCGACGTTTTAAGGTCTCAAAATTGGATGGTAGTAAACGCATGAACTTATCCTGTTATTGCTTCTAAGTTTTTCTATTTATTTTGATATGGCTGATTATCTGAAAGGTATCTGTATTGAGCATAATCATTAGGGGGTATTTATCATAAGTAAAAAACACCAAGACCGCTAGCCTTAAAGCGTAACTGACATGGATTTTCTAGAATTACTTAAAAGTTATAATAAACTATTTATTATACCTATCTTTAATATTTAGTTATGTGATAACAAATGTCTAGATTCGGATAATTATCAAGAAAAAGGTCATTTATTCTAATTTAAAGCCTATATTAGGCATGTTTTTTCCTCATGGTTTACTATTAAGTTAAATTTTGCATTAAATAGAAACTTTAATTTATAGATTATAATAGTGTATCGGCTTTTTGAGTGGTTCTAAGTTCGCATTTCGAGTTCTCATGTCATACAATGGCTTGCAATTTTTAATGGACGCTTTAGTCACATTAAATGTCACTATCAAATTATCAGTTAAATCAAGCCTCAGACGACACAAGGAAATGTGATGAGTAACTCTCAGATCCCTTCTTCAGGGTCTAATCAACAGCCGTCAAACCCATCCGACTACGACACAGAGTTATCAGGTAGCTATGTCGATTTGCACAAACCAAGTTCGAGTTTTGAGAGTCGTGATGATTATCTCAATCATGAATTGCAAATCATGCAGCCCAAACGCTGGCGTCCCAATTTGCCCTTTCGTGATTATCGCTTTGAGTATGAAGATACTATTCCTGCAATGGCAGCGACGATTGGTAAAGTGGTTATGGTGGGTGCGATTGCTGCAACATTTGCAGGTCCACTTGGTTTGGGCGATGCGTTTGTTTTAGAAAACGTTCGTTATGAGCTATTAATCGTTTCATTCTTTATCATCTTATTTTCAGGATTTCTACTCCCGACAGCCAACCTTGCAGGTACTCACGGCCCCCTTATTCCCCTTATTCCTATTGTTGTAGCCGCTGGTGGCCATCCAATGGCATTTGGTCTGCTTATCGGTGCCTTTGGCTTGCTATTGGCAATCAGTAAAGGGGGCAGTCTGCTGGCAAATCTGACCAGTAAAGGTGTGTGCGGTGGCCTCTTGATTTACTTAGGATTTATCGGTACTACCTCACAGGTCAAAAACCTCTTTGCATGGGCAGAAGGTATCGGCATGTCGCATATTGCCTTCTTCATTATTTTGGCCACTATCCTGCTATATGCATTACTTGAGCACTGGCAAAAACGCTGGCTTGCGGTTCCGCTAAGCTGTGTCTTAGGTGGCGGTCTCGCTTTTGCATTAGGCGCACCATTTGAGTTCAAAACGGCACCAGGCTTGCCGAATATGAACCCGATGTATTGGTGGGGTGAAAATACTGGTTGGATGCTAGGATTACCTACGGTTGAAAGCTTTATTGTCGTACTGCCATTTGCTATTTTGGCAGTTGCGATGTGGTCACCAGATTTCTTAGGTCATCAGGTCTTTCAAAAAATCAGCTATCCTAAACGTACTGAAAAGGTACTCATGGATATCGATGACACAATGACCAGCGCTTCGTTTCGTCAGGTAGTCGGCTCTGTATTGGGCGGTGCTAACTTTGCGTCATCATGGGGCACTTATATTGTCCCAGCAGCGATTGCCAAACGTCCGATTCCTGCCGGTGCTTTGTTGACGGCATTGTTCTGTATTATCGCAGGTGTTTGGGGCTATCCAATGGATTTGGCTATCTGGCAGCCAGTGATGTGTGTGGCATTGATCGTTGGGGTATTTATCCCACTGCTTGAAGCTGGCATGGAAATGACTCGCGAAGGAAAAACCACGCAGTCTGCTGCAATCGTAGTGTTTGCTTCCGCATTGGTGAATCCGGCATTTGGTTGGTCACTCACGTTGTTGCTCGATAACTTGGGCTTAATTGGTTCTAAAGAACGCAGTGCCAATTTGACTAAAATGAGCCGCTGGATCATACCGGGTATTATGTTTGTTGTATTGACTGGTGTGATGGCTATCGTTGGTATGTTGCCGGGTATCCCAGCTTTAATGGCTAACTTCCGCCATTAATAGTAGGTTGCTGAATAAACGATAATAGAACAAACTAAGTCAGCGAAAGCTGGCTTTTTTATGGGTGATGCTATGATAATAAGTGGCTTGTAAAACAATGATTCCCGCCCCATAACTAGCAGTATTATAAGACTTTTAAGAGCAATGAATTCTATGGTCAATGTTTCAGAATCTAGCCCTGTCGATGATAAAAAAGCCCGTCTTAAGCATCTAATTCAGCGCTTACCCAATTTGCCAGGCGTGTATAAGATGCTGGGAAAAAACGGTGATATTTTATACGTTGGTAAAGCTAAATCACTTAAAAGCCGTGTAAACAGCTACTTTGCAAAGACAATCGATCATCCAAAGACACGAGCATTAGTGGCGCGTATCCATGATATCGAAACCATTATCACGCGTAGTGAGACTGAAGCACTACTGCTTGAGCAAAACCTAATTAAAGAATATCGTCCTCCCTATAATGTGCTATTGCGTGATGATAAGTCTTACCTCTATGTGTTTATCTCAGCTGACAAGCCCTATCCGAGATTGGCGTATGGTCGCGGCAAAGGTAATCATCAAAAAGGTCGATTCTTTGGACCGTTTCCCTCTGCGCATGCGGCAAAAGAGACACTGGTGCTGATGCAAAAAATGTTTCAAATGCGCCAATGCACCAATACTTTCTTCAATCAACGTAAGCGCCCTTGTCTTGAATATCAGATTAAGCGTTGTCGTGCACCCTGTGTCGGCTTGGTATCAGCAGAAGAATATGCAGAGGACGTTAACAATACCATTCGCTTTCTAAAGGGTGACTCTGGTGATATTCATACGACTCTGATTGAAAAAATGGAAGCATCAGCTGAAGAGTTAGATTTTGAAAAAGCGGTCTTTTATCGCGATCAGCTCTCTATGCTGCGTGAAGTGCAGGCCAAGCAAGCTGTCTATACCGTACAAGGTGAGGCAGATGTGATTGCTATTGCCAGTCAGGCAGGCATGACGTGTGTCAACGTGCTGACCGTACGTGGTGGGCGTGTGCTAGGTGGTAAGAACTATTTCCCTGACGTCGACAGCAGTGAATCGCTCGCGGATAATTTATCTGCTTTTATTACCTCTTTCTATTTTCAGGTAACGGATGATTTGCCCGCAGAAATTATGTTAACTCATGAGTTACCGGATCAAGTGGCAGTGAGTGAGGCATTGGCGACGCATTTTGGTAGCAAAGTCGTCATCAAAACCAATGTACGTGAACATCGTGCAGAGTGGCTAGATTTGGCAAAACTGAACACCAATAACGCGCTAAAAACCAAGCTGGGCGATTATTTAGAATTGCATGCACGCTTTGGTGCATTGAAAGATGTATTGGCGGATGTCACCGAGCGAACCATTGATCGCATCGAATGCTTTGATATCTCACATACCATGGGTGAAGCGACCATTGGTAGCTGTGTAGTATTTGACCAAGGTGGCTCGCGTCGCCGTGATTATCGTCAGTATGCTATCCATGACATCGTAGGCGGTGATGACTATGCGGCGATGAAGCAAGTGCTGACACGGCGTTATAAAAAGCAGCCGTTGCCTGATTTGTTGCTTATTGATGGTGGTAAAGGTCAGCTAGGTATTGCCAAAGAAGTATTGACTGAGTTGGGTATTCTTGGTGATACTTTGCTTATTAGTGTGGCAAAAGGGGAAGGGCGCAAGGCTGGGCTTGAAGTATTGCACTTTATTGACCACGAGCCACTAGATCTACCGATGGATAGTAAAGCGCTGCATTTATTGATGCATATTCGTGATGAGGCACATCGATTTGCGATTACTGCTCACCGTAAAAAGCGTGATAAGCGTCGTTCATCGTCAGTGCTAGAAGTGATACCGGGACTGGGTGAAAAGCGTCGTCGTGACCTGCTCAATCACTTTGGCGGTATGCAGCAACTGCTTGGTGCATCGCAACAAGAGCTGTCAGGGGTGCAAGGTATTGGGCCTGTGCTCGCAAAAACTGTTTATAAAGTGTTGCATGAGTAGCTGGACATATTAAAAAAACGACAACAGAACCAAATCTGTTGTCGTTTTAACATTAGGAATATTTAGCAGATTAAGACCTCTAATCGCTAAAAATCAAAACTTAACTGCTGGTTTGGATAGCTACGGCAGTGCTCGCAGACGCGCTCCCAACGATTAAATCGATAGCGTAAATACCAACGAACATGCACAGCTTTAGGATAACCGCATTGAATGGTCATGATGACCTCCATAATTATGATTAGGAATTCATAACTGTGGAGACATAGACACTTACTAGCATTTACTATAAAATATATGAACCCTGCAAGGTAAATAAACTTTATTAGTATGCTAATAGCGGAGTCTAGCTCCACAGTTGTCTTATCTAAAAGTTTTTTAAGCTCAGCAATTAATTTTGCTGGGCTTTTTTAATTTTTCATATTTGGTTCCTCCTTTTAAATTATATCTTATTAAAGTTGAATAGAAGACCAACCAACGTTAGGCTTTTACTTTATAAGTCACAAATTTAAAATCCAACGCACTCTTTTCATCGTGCATCTGCTCAGACTCTTCTGCTACTTCAAATTCACTTGGCAATTCAGGATAAAAGGCATCGCCATCGGTAATTTCGGTGTCGACGTGGGTCAGTTCAATACGGTCGGTATACATTAAGGCATCGCTAAAGACACGCTCGCCACCAATGACCCAAATAGTATCCAAATGCGCGCCATGTGCCAGACTGGCTGCTTGTGTCAAAGCATCGTCCAGATTGTGTACCACGTAAGCATTGTCCTTTCCAACGAGGCCTTTTTGCTCAGCATAATCCAATTGGCTGCTGATGATGAAGCTAACACGTTTTGGCAAAGGCTTGCTGCCCATTGATTCAAACGTCTTACGACCCATAATGACGATACCTTGTATACCGCCATCCGTTTGTTTGGTCGTCATCTTTTTGAAGTGCTGCAAGTCTGCTGAGATATGCCACGGCAGCTCATTATCCTTACCGATACAACGGTTGCTACTGATAGCAGCGATTTGGGCAACTTCGGTATGGGCATAGCTCATAAGGTATCCTTTTTACTGTCTCTTCAGCGTGTAATTATAGAAATTTTAAACAGCAACTTTTGCTTTGATGGCTGGATGTGACTCATAACCCTCAACGCTAATGTCTTCGTAATTGAAGGCAAAAATATCATTAACATCAGGGTTAAGCGTCAATGTTGGCAGTGTATATAGCGAACGCGTCAACTGTAACTCGACTTGCTCACGGTGGTTTTGATAAATGTGGCAATCACCACCTGCCCAGATGAATTCGCCCACTTCTAGACCACAAATCTGCGCGACCATATGGGTAAGTAGCGCGTAGCTGGCAATATTGAACGGCACACCTAGAAATAAATCTGCTGAACGCTGATAGAGCTGGCATGACAGTTTATTGTCTGCGACAAAGAATTGAAACATGGTATGACAAGGCGGCAAGGCAACTTGATCTGCTTCACCAGGGTTCCAACCAGACACGATTAAGCGACGTGAATTGGGGTTGGTTTTTATTTGCTCGATGACTTGGGTGATTTGATCGACACCATCAGCATGGTAATTGCCGTCTTCATCTTTGGTTGCGCCATAATTGCGCCATTGATGACCATAGACAGGGCCCAAATCGCCAGCAGGACGATTAAAGCGCGCCGTCTGCTCTGCAGTAGCCCATTCATTCCAAATGCGTACGCCATTGGCTTGCAAATAATCGACGTGAGTACTGCCACTTAAAAACCAAAATAACTCATAGGCGATGGATTTAAAATGGACTTTTTTGGTGGTTAATAGCGGAAACCCTGACGCCAAGTCAAAACGTAGCTGCGCGCCAAAGTGGCTGAGCGTACCAGTGCCAGTACGATCGCCTTTTTCAGTACCTGTGGTCAAAACGTGTTTGAGCAAGTCTAAATAGCCCTGCTCGTTATTGCTGTTAATCATAAAAATGCTCGTCGGTATTGTTTAGTACACTGATGGATATATGGCTTAATAAGCAGCTTGCTTACCCCAGTCATAGATGCCGCGTTTGTAAGCATAGACTAGTAGAATAAAGCCAATAATAATCATTGGGGCGCTGAGTATTTGCCCTTTGGTCATCCAGCCTAATAGGATGAATCCTTGGTCGACGTCTGGCTGACGGAAGAACTCAATGATAAAGCGGCTGATACCGTATCCTAATAAAAACACAGCGGATGCTGCCATACGCGGGCGCGGTTTTGATGAATACCACCATAGGAAAAGGAATAGCAATAAACCTTCAGCAAGTGCTTCATACAATTGTGAAGGATGACGCGGTAGCAAATACTGCCCATTCACTTCGACCATCAACTCTTGTAGCTCAGGGTTGGTTTGCAATTGTTGCATATCAAACCCAGCTGCTTGCGGAAAGTAAGTGAGCCAATTGTAGCCACCGTCAGAGACACGGCCCCATAGCTCACCATTGATATAATTGCCAATACGACCAAACAATAAACCCGTTGGGACACAGGGAACGACAAAATCCAGCACTTGAAACGCGGTTTTTTTGTACTTACGGGCAAAATATAACATGCCAAGTAAGACGCCTATCATGCCGCCATGGAAAGACATACCACCTTCCCAGACTTTAAAGAGATAGGCTGGATTTTGTAAAAATTCACCGAATTGATAAAACAACACATAGCCGACACGGCCACCTAAAATAACGCCCAGAGCACCAAAAAACACCAAGTCGGACACCATGTCAGTGGTCCAATTGTCGCGTTTGGTGCTGCGATACCACGCTAGGCCATAAGCGGCGGCGAATGCCAACAAATACATCAGCCCATACCAATGGACTTCGACGGGTCCAAGTGCTAATGCTACAGGATCGTACTGAGGATGAATCATCATAAGGGCATCATAATATTGGTAATAAAGTGCTGACTATAATAGCAAATTTCATTCGTCGAGCATACACAATTGCTATGATGCCAAGCAGTTAGCATTGAGAAGTTGAACGGTCGATACAGTGCAGAATACATAGGGTAGGAAGCAGGTAAGATGCTGAATGAAACAGGACAAATAGCTGTAATCGTGAAAAGGTTTCGTGATGACATGTCGAACAAGCAATAATCTTGGCAGCTAGCAGCTTAGGATAAAAATACCATTTTTAGTATTATCCAGCGTTCACTACCAATTTGTATTATTACATCTATTATTAAAAGAAATTAGATGGCGACCAGATCTTGCACTTTGTTTTCGATCATTGTGTCGCCTGCGCCTTGAGAGACTACTTTGCCGCGTGATAGCACGGTGTAGTTGTCAGCCAGCTCTTCGGCAAACTCATAGAATTGCTCAACCAGCACAATGGCCATGTCACCTTTGTCAGCCAAGTCACGTAGAACTCGGCCAATATCTTTAATAATAGAGGGCTGGATACCTTCAGTCGGTTCATCTAAAATCAACACAGTCGGCTCAGAGGCTAAGGCGCGGGCAATGGCAAGTTGCTGCTGCTGACCACCAGACAAATCCCCACCGCGCCGATGTTTCATCTCATCGAGTACCGGGAAAATATCGTATAAATGTTTGGGTACGTGTTTTGCCTTGCTGCGTGAAAACTTAGCCATACCAATCAAGATATTTTCTTCTACGGTCAGTGTCGAAAAGATATCACGACCTTGAGGCACATAAGCCAATCCTGCTCGTACTCGCTGCTCGGATGACATTTTGCTAATGTCTTTATCATTGAGCAAAATCTCTCCTGATTTAATCGGTAATATCCCCATTAAACATTTGAGTAGGGTGGTTTTACCCACGCCATTACGACCAAGTACCACACTGCATTCGCCGATGGGGGCTGTAAGCGAGACGTCTCGTAAAATATGGCTGCCGCCGTAATACTGGTTGATATCGTTCACTTGTAACATGGCTGTCTCCTAAACTCTAAAACTTTTCTAGTATTTTAAAGGTTATATTCGTTTGGCTCGTCTAAATGATTCGTTCAGCTATCGACCTAAATAGGACTCAATCACGGCTTCATTGGCTTGCACTTCTGCTAACGTACCTTCGGCCAAAATTGCCCCTTGTGCCAATACCGTGACTTTTTCACTAATGGCATCAATAAAGGTCATGTCATGTTCGACCACAACCAAGGTATGGTTCTTTTTAAGGCGTAGACACAGCTCGGCGGTATGCTCAGTTTCCGCATCAGTCATACCTGCTACAGGCTCATCAAGCAAAATTAGCTTAGGGCTTTGCATCAGCAGCATGCCAATCTCTAACCATTGTTTTTGCCCATGTGAGAGCAAACCAGCTGGCTTGTTGATTTTATCGGTCAGGCGAATTTGTTGTAGGGTAGCGTCGAGGGTATCGCGAGTATCGGCATTGAGTTTGTTGAATAAGCTTTTGACCACACGCTTGTCTTTCGGTGCGGCAAGTAACAGATTATCCATCACCGTAAAGTTTTCAAAGACAGTAGGTTTTTGAAATTTACGCCCGATGCCAGCTTCGGCGATTTCTTCAGTAGATAAATTAGCAAGATTGTGGGTTTGACCAAAAAAAACGCTGCCTTCAGTGGGCCGAGTTTTACCTGTGATGACATCCATTAGCGTGGTTTTACCAGCACCGTTTGGGCCGATAATGCAACGTAGCTCACCTTCTTCAATATATAGTGACAGATTGTTGAGTGCTCGAAACGAATCAAACCAAACACTTAAATCTTCTAAATATAATGCAATGCCATGGCTAAAATCGACGCCTGATGGCTTTGGGTGACTGTGGCCCGTCCCGCCATGAGTACGTCCATACTCATTAATAATTTGCTCAGTTGTTGACGGTTTATCATGTAGCATTACTGCTTCTCCTTTTTGAATCGATCGAACAAGCCCATAATGCCATTGGGCAAAAACAACGTCACGACGACGAACAGTCCACCTAATATCAATAGCCAAAACTCAGGGTAGGCGACCGTAAAGTAGGTTTTCACAGCGTTCACCACACCAGTACCTAAGATCGCGCCAATTAAGCTTCCTCGACCACCAGTTGCTACCCAGACAGCTATCTCAATTGAGTTAACTGGGTTCATCTCACTCGGATTGATAATGCCTACCTGCGGCACATATAGCGCACCTGCGATACCAGCAATGACAGCTGACAACACCCAAGCGGATAGCTTGTACCACAACGTACGGTAGCCTAGATACTGCAAGCGGTTTTCGCTATCACGAATGGCGCCAAGCACTCGACCATAAGGCTGATTCATTAAATGACGCAAACCCATATAAGAGACTAACAATGCTAAGGCCGTGACAAAGCACAGCATTGAACGAGTAGAGGCAGCGGTGATGTCATAGCCGAGTAAGGTGGTAAAACCAGTAAAACCATTGTTGCCACCAAAGCCTGTCTCATTACGGAAGAACAGCAAGGCTGCTGCATAGACCATGGCTTGAGTGATGATAGAAAAATAAACGCCTTTGATTTTTGAGCGAAAGGCAAAGAAACCAAAGATAAAAGCAACTAAGCCAGGCACTAATACAACCAGTGCGACTGCCCACCAAAAATGCTGCGTGCCAGCCCAGTACCATGGCATCTCGGTCCAGCTCAAAAATCGCATAAAATCAGGAAGCGCGTCGCCTGCTGTCTCGCGTGTTAGGTACATGCCAAATGCATAACCACCCAAGGCAAAGTACAGGCCATGTCCTAAGCTCAAAATACCGGCATAGCCCCAGACGAGATCTAGCGCCAGAGCCACCATCGCTAGCGCCATGATTTTGCCAATCAAGGTAATCCAGTAGGCTGAAAGGTGAAAAGCTGAAGTCTCCGGCATAAGATGTAGCCAAGGCAGTATCAGTAGTACGGCAAAACATAAGCCAATTAAAACAGCACTACGCGGGGTATCAGACAGTAATTTGGTCAGTATCATAAGATTCTCCTTATTCGACAAAGCGGCCTTTAAGTGCAAATAAACCTTGTGGCCGTTTCTGAATAAACAGAATCACAAGAACCAATAATACAATCTTAGCCAGTACCGCACCGATACCAATCTCAAGTACCGTACCACTCACACCAAGTCCTAAGGCGGCCAATACTGCGCCCCAGACTTGTCCGACGCCGCCAACGACGACGACCAAAAACGTATCAATGATATAGGTTTGACCCAGATCAGGACCTACGTTGCCGACTTGGGCAAGGGCACAGCCTGCCATACCAGCCAGCCCAGAGCCCAAACCAAACGCCATCATATCGATACGTGCAGAAGGGATGCCGACAGCACGTGCCATTTGACGGTTTTGGGTAACGGCTCGTATAAACAAGCCAAAGCGCGTTTTGTTGAGTAAGTACACCAGTAGAGCCACGACAATGACAGTAAAACCAATAATGGCGATGCGGTTATAAGGCAGTACTAAACTTGATGACACTTGATATGCGCCGCTGAGCCATGCCACGTTACTGACTTCAACGTTCTGAGCACCGAAAATCATCCGTACTAATTGCATCAAAATCAGGCTAACCCCAAAGGTCGCCAATAATGTCTCTAGCTCACGACCATATAATGGGCGAATCACGATACGTTCAATAATCATGCCGATGACAGCGCTGACTAAAAATGCAGCTGGAATAGCAGCAAGCAAATACCAACCTGCCATATTCGGTATATAAGCTTGAAAGAAATTTTGAACCATATAAGTGGTATACGCGCCAATCATAATCAGTTCGCCGTGTGCCATATTAATCACGCCAAGCAAACCAAAGGTAATGGCAAGACCAAGCGCGGCGAGCAGTAAAATACTGGCGGTACTCATACCGGTGAAAATATGACCCGTCCATGTGCTTATCTCAATACGGCGTGACACACTAGACTCAGCATCGATAAGTGCCGCTTTGAGCGAGGCGTCTAAGCTATCAGCCGCGAGGGCAGACTCGATATCGACTAATACTTGTGGGCTATCACTATCAGCAAGTAGCTTTACGGCTGCGATTTGAGTGGGTAGGTCGCCGTTTTTGAAATCTATACGAGCCTGTAGGGCGGTTAGCGCTTTTTTGACTTTAGCACTGTCTTCATTTGCCGCTGCTGCCGTAATAATGGCTGGATCTACTTGGTCAATATTATTCGCTAAAATATCGACGGCTTGTAGTCGCTGAGCGGGCTTGTCAGAATCTAGCTTTACCTTAGCCTGTCCAAAAATGAGCGCTGAGCGTAGCGCATTGGTTAAGGTGATTTGTGATAAATCACTAGGCCAGTCAGCTGTCTCTTCTTTATTAGGATAGGTAAATAGCTGATCATCTTTATTAAGCAAATAAGTTTGCCCACCGTTACCTTGATATAGTTCATCATTTGCAATGAACTCAACCAAGCTATCTAGACTCTCAACCGATCCAGGCCAGTCACTTAACATGGTTTGGCGCTTACTAAAATCGCCAGCTACAAATTGTTGAATGGCATCGCCTGAGTTTATAGCTGTTGTCGAGGTATCGGAGATGATGGCTTGAGTAGAAGTGGATATGTTCTCAGGCGTGACCAGTGATGGCTCACTATGAGTAGTATTCATATCATGGTCATGTGGTTGACCGTCATGGTCAGCATGCGCAGAGGTGGTGAAAATTGTTATAAATAATGCAGTCAGAGCAAGTAGCCGCATAGGTATAGATATTGAAAAAATCGCAGCGTGCCTCATTAACCCGCTCGTTGATGCTTGCTGATCATTACCATTCTTAGATGATATTTGCCCTGCAAAGGGGCATAAAATGTGACGCTGCATGTGCGGCTCCCTGTTTTCCACGGTCAACGAATTCTTGGCTCTACTGCTTAGCGTACTAAGCAATAGAGATATGGATAAGGCATTTAGGTATATAGCGTGTTGAAAATAAATGTGGAGAGTGGGCGTTGATTAACGCGGTATCATCACCAATTTATTTAGGGAATAGCCTATTTAGGAATGTACTCGCTCCATGGCTGCGCTTGAATAACCTCTGGGGTTTTAAAAATCGTATCAAACTGTCCGTCGGCACGAATTTGACCAATCATCACAGGCTTCCATAAATGATGGTTTGTGTCATCCATTTTTAATGTGTAACCAGAAGGCGCATCGAACGTCTGACCAGCCATACTAATACGTACTTTATCAACATCAGTGGTGCCTGCTTTTTCAACAGCTTGCTTCCACATATTGATACCGACATAGGTAGCTTCCATTGGATCATTGGTCACGACTTTTTCAGCGTTCGGTAGTTTTTGGTCTAATGCATATTGCTTATAGCGTTTGGTAAATTCACTGTTAGTTGGGTTTTTGATTGACATAAAGTAGTTCCATGCCGCCAAATGACCTTGCAATAGGCTGGTGTCGATACCGCGCAATTCTTCTTCACCGACTGAGAATGCCATGACTGGAATATCTGACGCTTTGATGCCTTGGTTGGCAAGCTCACGATAGAACGGAACGTTTGAATCGCCGTTGATGGTAGAAATTACTGCTGTTTTCTTGCCCGTTGAGAATTTTTTGACATTAGATACGATGGTTTGATAATTGCTGAAACCAAATGGTGTGTATTCTTCCATGATGTCTGCATCAGCCACGCCTTTTGATTTCAAAAATGCCTTTAAAATCTGATTGGTGGTACGTGGATAGACGTAATCAGTGCCTAGCAATACGAATCGCTCTGCACCGCCGCCTTCTTCACTCATCAAGTATTCTACTGCTGGAATAGCTTGCTGATTTGGCGCCGCACCCGTGTAAAAGATATTTTCTGACTGCTCTTGTCCTTCGTACTGCACTGGATAGAACATCAGGCCATTTAACTCTTCAACTACTGGCAGTACTGATTTGCGTGATACCGATGTCCAACCACCAAAAATAACATCCACTTTATCTTGAGTTAATAACTGACGTGCTTTTTCAGCAAATAATGGCCAATCAGAGGCAGGGTCAACGACTACAGGTTCTAGCTGCTTACCCAGTACGCCGCCATTGGCATTGATTTCATCAATGGTCATTAATGCGGTATCTTTTAGAGAGGTTTCGGAGATGGCCATGGTGCCAGACAATGAGTGCAATATACCCACTTTGATGGTCTCGCCATCAGCAGCAGGCTCAGTCGTTGTTTCTGTGGTGGTTTCAGCTGTTGTCTCTGTCGATGTTGCGGTTTCTGCAGGTTTTTGACAGGCAGCGAGACTCAAACTACTAATGACGGCTATCGCCAATAATGAAACGCGTGATTTGATTTTGCTGTGAATATTCGACTCAACAAACTGAGGGTTGGCTAAAATTGGTAACGAAAACATGGACATCTCCTAAGTAAATACAAAAGATAAAATACTGTTACTTAACAGTAATTAATAATTCAAGTTCCGTGCCAAGTTAAAAAGGCCATTATTCGGGAAATAACAGCACAATAACTAAAAATGGTAGCGTTTTTTCATTAATCTAGTGCATAGACTTTGATAATTTGCACCATAAAAGGGAATAGATAGAGAAACTGTGCAGAATGTAAGAATATGACGTTAGCTCTAACAGAGACGTTTGTTGCTAAAAAGTCTCAAAAACGCTACGGTTATATCTTTGAAAGATATTATTTTTGATAGAAATTGTCTTGTGTACTTATATGATGGCAAGTCTGATAGTAAAAGTACGCTGCTGCCATAATGGATTTTACTTCTAAGGAATGATGTATGAATGCACATGTAATACAGGCGTCTGTTTCAACAGACCATGGCAGCGCATTACCGCCGCTTAATAAAATGACTAGATGTTTGGTTTTGCCGCTTATGTTTGGTGGTAGTGCCGTATTGGGATTGTCTTCGGCGCAAGCGGCCACGAGCAACGTTGAACAAGTTACTATTTATCAAGGGTTGGCAAGCGTGACACGGGCGTTGCCCATCATAGGTAACGGTGAGCAAACCGTTGTATTTTCGTGCTTGTCACCTCAAATGGACAAAGAGAGCTTGAGTGTACAAGCGGTGGGTAACGTCAACGTCGGTGAAATCAGTATTGAAGAATTGACTGGAGAGCAAGCAGCGCAATGCCAATATCAAGGTGATGCTAAGGTGCAGACGCAGCAAAGTACTTTAGCCAATATCAATGCTGAGTTAGAGGCCGCACGCTTAGCAAAAGCATACTTGCAGAATTTGACCAAAGCCACGCAGGTCAATACGGATAGTACAATTGCCAATAATGCGCGCGACATAGAGACTCAAGCGACTAGTATTAACCAAAGAATTTTAGAGATTCAACAGCGTCAGGCGCGTGCTCAAGATGCACTTAATCATCTTATGTCAGGCAGCGCGATATCAACCTTTAATAATGTGACACAGGTGAGTGTACGCACGGCCAGTCGCTCGCCAAGTAGCGTTAAGTTGCACTACCAAGTGCGCGGCGCAGGTTGGGAGCCTGCGTATCAAGCCCGCCTAAATACGACTAGTGAGCAGTTAAGTATCACCGCCTCTGCGATTATCGCTCAGCAGACGGGTGAGAATTGGACCAATGTACCTGTGACACTCAGTACCGTTAATCCCAATCAGAGTACGACAGGGCAACTGCCGTATGTGCAGCGTCTGTCATTATATGAAGAGAATCAAGATGCGAATGTTAGGCGTGAGTCACCTATGATGGATGCTGCTCCTGTGATGATGGCAGAAGCGGCTTACATCAAAAGATCAGGAGTCAGTATGGCACCGCTACCGAATTTCAGCGTCAGTAGTCAAAATAAAAACGGCATCATTGAGTATCGCTTACCGCAGCTGGTTAGTATTCCAAGTGATGGCAGACGGGTGCGTACAGTGATTGGAGAGCAATCTGGTAGCAGTAAGCTATGGATTCGCAGCACACCAAGCGTCGAGACGGCCGCCTATTGGTATGCATCAGCGCCATTTCTAACACCAGATTGGGTTGATGGGTCATTACAGCTATACCGTGATGACAACTATGTAGGTCAATCACGTTATAGTTACCAAATGCTAAAAGAGCAAGGCATCGGTTTTGGTAGTGATCCAAATATGCTTGTGAAAGAGTTGACCAATGAAGACAAGCAAGGTGAGAAAGGTGTGCTAAACCGTACGCAAACCATAACAACCACCAACGCCTATCAGTTTACCAATCAGCATAATCGCAGTGTACGCTTGCAGGTACTAGGCAGTGAGCCTATCAGTCGCGATGACAGTCTGAAGGTTACGGTCACTCATACGCCGCCTGTAACCGAACGAGATTGGAATGACAATCAAGGCATAGTGGCATGGGAGTTTGACTTACCAAGCAAGCAGTCACAAGTGATACGCTCGACGTCTCAGGTTAGCTATCCTGCTAATAAGCTGTTAGCTGGCAATCGATAAATGCTACTTGATTAGTAAGTAAAACCTCAAATGATGCTCTTTATTTTTGCTAAAAAGCATTGGTATAACAGATTATTATAAAAGGAATACTATGTGTATCGTCGCCATTGCTTGGCAGTTGTTTGATGAGCTGCCATTGGTATTATTGTCCAATCGTGATGAGTTTCTGGAGCGTCCAACTGAGTCGCTACATCAATGGTCTGATCAACCTATTTATGCTGGACGTGATAAGCAAAGCGGTGGCACGTGGTTAGGCATTCATCAAGAAAAAAAGACAGGTTTTTTTGAGCAGAATGGTCGTTGGGCTGCGGTACTAAACTTTCGTGATGGCGTGCAGGCAGGAACAGACGAACGTTCGCGCGGTGCGCTCGTGACTGACTTTTTGACAAGTATTATTAGCCCGATGGATTTTGCCCGAAATATTACTTTGCAAGATTACGCTGGATTCAATCTTATTATTGGTGATACAGCACAAGCCGTCATTGTCAATAATCGCGGTCATGCGCCAACGCCATTGTATGCAGGTTTGCATGTGCTCTCTAACGGTCAGCCAGAGGACAGTTGGTTTAAGACAGAACGTTTACGTGGCAGGCTGCGTCAAGAAGTATTGCCACTGATTGCTGAGGACAGCTCGCCTGAGTACTGGCAAGAGGCAGCTCTCGATGTATTATCTGATAATACGCCCGCACCAGCAAATAAGCTGCCTGATACTGGCGTGGCGTTTGAGGTGGAGCAGATGCTGTCTTCTGTTTATATTGAACCAGTGGCTTTTGGCAATACAGAAAACAATGTACCCACTTATGGGACTCGTACCCAAAGTATTTTGACGTTGCGCAAAGAGGGCGCTACGGGCGAAAAATTCACGGCCAATATTACCAGTCGAGAGTTTGATCATCACTCAAAGTAACTGAAAACAATAGCTGGAAACCAATAAAAAACACCCTCGGTAATGGCTAAAATTCTAGCAATTACCGAGGGTGTTTTTTATTACATTATAAATTGAGCGATTTATTACACTATCAAATGATTTTCTTGCTCAGGGATAATCAGTTCTTGCTTTAAGGGGAGTTCGCGTACCAGTTCTTGCAAGGCACGGCGGTAAACTCCTCGTTTAAAATGAATCACTTGTCCGAGTGGATACCAGTAACTGACCCATTGCCAATGGTCAAATTCCGGCTTCCCTTCATCGAAGCGGATATGTTGAGTATTTGCCTCATCTAAGCGCAGCAAAAACCATTTTTGTTTTTGCCCAATACACAAAGGGTGTTGTCCATGCCGCACATAGCGTTTTGGCAGACGATAACGCAACCAATCTTGCGTCACTGCCAACAAGTCTACATGACGCGGATGTAGGCCGACCTCTTCCCAGAGCTCGCGATACATCGCATCCATCGGCGTCTCTCCGCGGTCGATACCGCCTTGCGGAAACTGCCAAGCGTTGTGACCAATACGTTTTGCCCACAGAACCTGCCCTTGTGTATTTGCCAAGATGATGCCGACATTGGCGCGAAAGCCGTCTGCATCTATCATGACTAAACCTTTTTAATTTATTTAAAATAGCTTATTTCAATCTAAAACCATGACAATAATCATAATTATTATAAGGTGATTGTTGTCGATATTCGGTCAAAATAAGATTCATTACCGTTATTAAACCAAGAAACAAGCAAAATGTGTAACAGTATTTTGCTATAAAATGTTTCACGAGTTTAGCTGTTTAAAATCAAGTAGTTATAAATAGACTTTTGTAAGTCTATTTAAAGGGTATTACGGCAAGGGTAAGTTTCAGTAATGACGGTAATATAAGTGTATTGGGATTAATTTACGACTTAAAAAATATCGTTGTCAATAAACCATGCAGTAAAGCAGCTAGACTAGCTACACATGACTAAGGTCATGGCAATAGCCAACGACAGTTAACGACAATGGGGATATAAAATCTCGCTTTGGCTTATGCTACACTAGCAACGTGATATAACTACCCATACAGTATTAAGGCAACGGGTATTATTAAAAATAAAAAGCAGAGAACCTGCTAATTGAAATCTAATAATTGAAATAAGGAAAAGGCAAAATGTCAGAGTCAAAAGCAAGTGTTACGTGGCAAGAAAACAAAGCATTTATGGGCGTGTCACCGTCAGGACATAATGTACAAATCGATGCAGACAAAGAAAAAGGCGCCAGTCCAATGGAGCTGATTTTATTAGGGCTTGGTGGTTGTGCTAGCTATGATGTGGTAGAGATTTTACAAAAATCACGCCAAGCAGTGACAGATGTACGTTGTGAGCTAACCGCCCAGCGCGCTGAAACCGTACCAGCGGTATATACCGATATTCATATGCATTTCGTGGTGATGGGTCAAGATGTCAAAGAAAAACAAGTCGAAAAAGCCATCCATTTATCAGCAGAAAAATACTGCTCAGCCAGTAGAATGTTGGTACAGGGCGGCGTGAACGTCACTCATGATTTTGAAGTTATAGCAGGGTAGAGGCGAATATATTAATGAATGCACTTTTGGAGTTGGTCTCTAATACCGCAGCATCTGCCATTTCGGCAATGGTGGTGGCAAGCTTACTACCATGGTTAGTATCAATCGTTGCAAAAGCGTCTGGCGGTTTTAAGCTCAGAAATAATGCGCATCCTCGCGATTTTTTTCAGCATGGGACAGGGGTTGTAGCACGTGCTAATGCGGCACAGCAAAACAGTTATGAGACGTTGCCTATATTTTTGGCGGCTGTCTTAACAGCGATGCTATTCTTCGTTCCGCAGGCGATTATCAATGTATTGGCTTGGCTATATGTGCTGATTCGTATTGGTTTTTGTGTGGCTTATATCACCAATTTGTCGGCTTTTCGCTCGATACTTTGGGCGTTATCGATGGCTTGTTCTTTGATGCTGTTCTATTTAGCGATTCGAGTGAGTGTATAACACTTGAGAGTTAATTTTTATAGGGTCTAGGGCGTATCATCAATCAGCACATTAATACATTTAGTGGTCTTAAAATGGCTAAATTTTGCTAAACATCGTCAGTAATTTTGTCAATATGTTCATATTAACGGCAATTTCTTCCTTGTTTATCTATAATTTTTCTCATTTTAAGCCTCACAATCTAATTGATGACACGCCCTAGATCAACCAAATATGAGTAGGTGATTATTGTTGTATGCTAGATTGTAGCGCACTGATAATCACTGCTTTATTTTTTTCTCGTTTGATACTTTCCCATAATACCTGCGCCTCAGCATAGCCTTTGGTGAGCATCGCGAGCCATTGCTTATAACGACCGACCAATATCACTTCAGTTTTAGCCCGACCTTCCAAGAACTTTATCTGATGGGTGACCATCGCTTTCCACGACAACGTTGCCGCACTTAGCATGGCATCATCTGAACCGCAATCCACACGAGCAACTAAATCTGGACGGGTAACCGCACCGCGACCTAACATTAAATGTTCTGTAGCAGCTTGCGTCATGCAGTTCTGTGCATGTTCTGAATTCCATATTTCACCGTTGGCAATGACTGGAATATCGAGCGCGTTAAAACTTTGAATCTTATCCCAATAGGCGGGTGGCTTATAGCCTTGGGTTTTGGTCCGTGCATGAATGGTCAACCAATCAGTACCACTGTCGTTAATCGCGCCACGAATATCATCCATTCTACTGGTATCGGTATATCCCAAACGAATCTTGGCCGAGACTGGAATGTCAGCAGGTACCGCTTTCCGCACTGCACTGATAATCTGATACATGGTTTCAGGTTCATCCAATAATACGGAACCACCACGATGGCTGTTTACTGTCTTGGCAGGGCAACCAAAATTGATGTCAATAGCAGGTGCACCAAGCTCGGCAGCATAAGCAGCATTGTCTGCCATAAGTTGCGCTTCGCTGCCTAAAAGTTGCAAATGAATTGGTGTGCCACAGGTAGTCTTGGCATCATGACGCAATTCTGGAACGTATTTATAAAACACATGCGCGGGTAAAACGTGCTGAGTCACACGAATAAACTCGCTCACCGACCAATCATAGGGACGACCTAAATCTGCCGCAATCTGCGTGAGAATTTGCCGCATCAACGGATCGGTTAGCCCTTCCATTGGTGCAAGGAGGCGGACAGGATTGGCAAATAACTGACGGATGGTGTTTTGACGTGCTTGAAGTTGCTGACTATTATTCATGCTTATTGTTCACTGCTAAAGGTCGTTATAAAAAAGATAGAATGAAGCTTGAGGTTGGCAGAGATGGAGGATAATTAAGTCTTACCAAAAATCACTTTTTTACCTGTCTGCAATCCTGATATTAGATCTTTAATATTATGAATGTCTAAGTTGGTCTGGGCACGCGTACAGGCGACATAGAGTAAACGCAATTCTTCTGGGCTTATCTTGACGGCGTTGGTGGTGACATCATAATAAAAATCATCGTCCAACTGCACCCTTCCCCATTCGAGCCCTTTGGCTTTGTGAGCAGTTGAGATGACATAGTCAGCATTTTCGATACTGGTCAAGCTATTGACCGCTTGGCTCAGGACATTGGTGCCATGGTCATCGACCAACTTCACCAGAGTTTTGAGATCGCTGCCTTCATTGGTTTCGGCGTATTCTTGTACATCGCCCCAATTATAAAAATATGCCAGCTCGGGCACACCATAAGCAGACTTGCCATTTTTTAAGTTTTCGGCGGCCTGACAGAATTTGAGCATGCGATCTGTATCGGCTTGCAGCGCCACTCTATGACCGAGTTTAAGTCCAGTCAATAATTGCGACATCGCAGCGGCATTTGTACGGCATAGAATGGCATCTTTTTTACTGTGTACCATGCCTTTTTCGGTAGAGGATTGTTTATTAGGATTGCCCTTGAGCGGCACGTCTTCTTGCAATGCCTTCAACAATGTATTGGCAACTTCGGCAATTGGCTCGCCAAAGCGAAAAGACTGCGTCAATAAGGTTTGCGGCAGCGGCAGTTTTTTCATTGCATTGACCGCACCGCGCCACTCGTAAATCTGCTGATGCGCATCGCCTACATAGATGACCTGTCTCGGTTGTTGAGTCAAAATCCCCATCATCAATGGATCTGCATCTTGTGCTTCATCAAATAAGATAAAATCCGCTGGAATGCTTGGCTTAGACAGTGCCCAAAGCTTCAGATAAATATCATGCCCGATGCCAGCAGGATGACGCGCATCAATCGACTGTAACCAACGATGCTCTACGGCAGGGTAGAGCATCTCACGCAATTGCTCTGCATCTGACTCATCGAGCCAACTTGGAAACAATATATGTCTGGGTGCAGGGTAGCTGGCATGCGTACTACAAAAATTGCTCACGGCGTCACTGACGAAGCGCGATAATCGAGCTGGCGTGAGCGTAATATATTTGTTTATGCCATCCATTTGCCGACGCACTTGGACGGGTTGCAAGCCCAAATCATCGCCAAGCCGCTTGGGTGAAAAGCGCGGCAAGGATAGTTTGGCCGTGATATCACGTGCGACATGACGATAGGCAAGTGAGTGAAAAGTACGACATTCCACATGTGGTGGAAACTTTGAACGAGCATCATTGGCAATCGTTTTGTTAAAGGCTAAATATAAGCCGCGTCCGCGCAGGCGCTCACCGATTAGCTTTAATGTCGTGGTTTTACCAGCACCCGCATAAGCCACCACTTTGAATGACTTGTGATCCATCGCCATATTGAGCGCATTTAATTGCTCGTCAGTGGGATCGCTCATATAAGCTGGCATAGATGCGGACATAACAAAGTTACCTAAAAGAGTAAAACATGGTCAAAAATGATGGGGGTAAAAAAAGCCACTGCATAGACAATGGCTGATTAGTGATAATATAGTCAAAAGATGTATCGACGATTACTTGAGGCTGAAGTAACCATATTAACAGATTAGCGCGTTGGCCTGTTTTGAATTAACTGGTAAGTTCATTCTTTGTGCGAGGCCGTATTAGCAGCTAGAGCAGCGCTAGGCTCTTCTTTGATTAAGATTTTGGCTAAAAACAAACCAAGCTCAAACAACAACCACATCGGAATGGCAAGCATAAGCATCGATACCCCATCGGGCGGTGTGACAACTGCTGCCACGGCAAAACAGCCGACAATGATATAGCGGCGTTTGTCTTCTAAGCTCTGAATGGAGACAATGCCAGTCAATATCAATAGCAAAGTGACGACTGGAATCTCAAAGGTCAGTCCAAATACCATAAACAGTTTGAGTGCAAAGCTTAGATAACTGTCAATATCTGTCATTGGTAGGACGTTTTGCGGGGCAAACATGATAAAGAACTTTAGCACCCCTTTGAGTACGATAAAGTAAGCAAACGCCACACCAGAATAAAATAAAAATATAGAGGATAGCAGTACAGGAATAGCAATTTTCTTTTCTTTTTTATATAAGCCTGGTGCGACAAATGACCAAATTTGATACAAAATATAAGGCATGGCAAAGAATGCAGCGACAAAGACAGTCAGACGTATCGGAGCCATAAAATTGGAGGTGATGTCTGTCGCAATCATGGTTGAATTGGCTGGCAGTTGTGCAACCAGTGGGTCAGACAACAAGTTATATAGCTCGCGCGAATAGCCTACCAAAGCCAAAAATATGACCAGTACCGCAACACATATTTTGATCAAGTGTCTACGTAACTCAATCAAATGCTCTGTAATGGGCATGTCAGCTACAGCGCTTAACGCATCTGTAGACTCATTTTTATCCATTGTATCGGTAGTTGCTTCTTTATCTGAACTAGCGGCTTTTTCTTGACGGCTTTTTTTGCGTTTGAATAATCCCATCAATCAGACTCCTGTTTATTGTCAGAAGTTTGGGTACTTACAGGACTATTTAATAAAACATCAGCTTTATAATTTGGTAAGTAGGGAGGCATAGGCAGACGGCGAGCTTTGTCATACGCACCAAGACGGAACCACATATTTTCCCAAGGTTTGGTCGTGATGTTTTGAACCACTTGATGAGTATTATCTAGGGGTGTCCTACCTGTGGGAAAGCCGTGCAAACTGTCGTCTGCTTCTAATGGCTGCTTAGTATCTGCTAGTGTCGTATCTTGCCCATAGGCGTAATCGAATTCTTTAGGCGTGCCTGACTGACTTTTTTGTTCACTACTATTTTGCTCACCATTATTTTCATCAGCTCTGCCATGTGTAGCCTTACCGACAGTATCATGTGCTGCATTGAATTGTTGGTTTTGAGCATTTTCAAACTCTTTCATATTGCCACGCATTTCTGCTAGCTCGCGTTTCATATCCGACTCAGTTTGACGAATTTTGGCCAGCTCTTTTTGCATTTGCTGGCGTGTTTCAGCCAAATCTAATTCAGCCTCTATTTCAGACTGTAAGGTAGAAACCGTGCGGCGAATTTTGGCATACCATTGCCCAGCCGTCCGTGCTGCCTGAGGCAGTTTTTCTGGACCTAGGACTATCAAGGCGATTATGCCAAAAAGGAGTAATTCGGAAAACCCAATATCAAACATAATGGTTGAGTGTCACTATCTAGGAACTACAGGCTGGCGAAGTGCTATAGGCATTATACGTTGTGCTTATCGTCAGTTGGGGCTGCGTTGATATCGCTATTATTGACGTTGTCAGTAGCTGAGCGCTCTGTGGTACGGGTATTGTTATCATGATCAAGGACGGCGTGCTTTTTAGCATGCTCTGTATTTTCGTCTTTGACCGCTTCTTTAAAGCCCTTAACTGCGCCGCCTAAATCTTTGCCAGCATTTCTCAGTTTAGAGGTGCCAAATACGACGACCACCACAACCAATAGTATCAGCCAATGCGTAATAGAAAAACTGCCCATAAAGCTATCCTTATGTCTTGGTTTTCAGTCTATATATGAATACTTTACGTTTATAGCTTTGCATTTATTACATAGCAATATAGTAAAAAAAAGTATCGACATATAATGCGACGTTAAAAGAGCTATATTATAACCTGCAGTTGTGACAAAAGGGTGAAATCGCAAAATATTCAAACAGAGTAGCTGATTATTTTACGATTTCACAAGCTGTCTTCATTAGACTGATTTTACAACATCACAAGTTATCGTGACGCCTTTTCATCGATGCCCGAGAGTCCAAAGCGACGTCCTAGCTCGTTTAATACAGCGTCCGACTCAATATCGAACCATGCCAGTCCAACCAACGTATGAAACCAGACATCAGCTACTTCATAAATGAGCTCATGACGTGCCTCATCATATTGCGCTTTGTCTATGTTTTCGTCGCAATGGGCAAAGTCTTTGGCAGCGATGATGCTTTCAGTACTTTCTTCACCGACTTTTTCTAATATTTTATTCAACCCTTTGGCGTATAGGCTTGCCACATAAGAGCTATCAGCATCTGCTTGCTTACGCTCAGCCAATACATTATCAAGCTGCTGCAAAATAGATGCACTTTCTGTTTGGCTCTCATTATTCGCGACTGTGCCAACTGCATTAGCTTCATTATCTTGATGAGGAGCACTCGTTGCATCTGAATGGTAGATATCAGCAGGATCTTTTAGCACCTTATCAACGGTTTCCCACTCAGGCGTTTGTCCAGATAAATCTAAACGCTGATAAAAACAAGACTCTCGGCCAGTGTGGCAAGCAATACCGCCAGCTTGGGTGACGTTCAGTACAATCACATCTGCATCACAGTCCAAGCGAATATCGTGGACAGTTTGAGTATGACCTGACGACTCGCCTTTGTGCCACAGCTTATTGCGTGAGCGCGAAAAATAAACCGCCGTCTGCGTTTGTGCAGTCAGTTGGAGCGCTTCCGCATTCATCCATGCCATCATCAAAATACGCCCAGACTTATGGTCTTGAGCAATTGCAGGAATCAAACCATCATCATTAAATTTTATGGCAGCCAGCCAAGCAGGTAAAGTCATAATATATCTGTCATCTTATAAGTATGAAGTAAGGAATGGTCAATGCATCAAGCGTACTCACTCTCTTGACATGGTGAGCGAAGAAGCTGCTTAAGCAAAGACAGTATTTTAAGAAAAACAATGTTAAAGATTAACTAAGTGTGGGTATAGCGCTTCTTTTAAAGTGTTATTGAGCGCAGTCACTTTATTTAGCCGGAAGTCGTAACTGAGAAAATGCAGTCGTGCTTTAGCCACTGTTTCACCCGTATGCATACGCGTGACTTTTATCACCATATTTCCGCCGTCATCATACAACGGCTCGACGCCTATCTCAAACAGGAGTTGGTCACGCAATCGTACACGACTATCAATGTTTAACTGTAACTCATCAATAATTAAGCCTTGATAGTCGGTATTGATCTCTTTAATACCTTTGGAGTGCAAGAATCGCGCGCGTGCTTCAGTCACCAATGCTGTCAATGACTCGAGTGTCAGATGCTGGCCTATATCTACTTCAGTATGACGTACACGCATGACTGTTTCAAAGACAAATAAATCGTTATCAAAATCCAACTCTTTTCTTGACACATTATTTCCTAGTTTGACGGCAGGCGATGAGTTCTGCTGATCTTGATATAGATTGGTAACATCGTAACGATGACGACCGCATGATATATGGCTAATAAGTGTGATAAGCAGTCTTGTATTATTAGCGCCCAAACTATACCAATATCCACTCTCTACTTAAGCACAGCTTAAGCTGACATTCAATCTATTTGCAGAGGATTTTCCTGTTTTATTGGTGTTTTTATGAGAAAGGCTAGCAGTCGGTTCATACTCGTTATCTACTATGATGGTTTACTGGGGCAAGATTAAAACTTTCCTTGGCAAAACAGCGTGCTATCTGCTAAAATACGGCCTCCCACCTCGAGGCAAATAGAGGTTTAGTGGTTGTTTTTAAAGCCACTATTCGTATGTACTATTTGACGACCAGGTTCTATCAAAGACAAAGAGGCAAATCATCATGAAAGTTAAGATGAAAACCAGAAGCGGTGCAGCTAAACGCTTCAAAAAAACAGCAAACGGCTTCAAGCGTAAGCAAGCAAACAAAAGCCATATCTTGACCAAGAAATCAGCTAAGCGTATTCGCCAGTTGCGCGGTCTTAAGATGGTGGACAAGTCTGACGAAGCAGCAGTTCGTCGTATGTGCCCATACATCTAATAGCCTATCGTCATATACATTTAATCAAGCGCTATTCAATTAATAGCCACTTAATTAAAAATATTTGACCTTGCAATCTGATAACGATGTCTACTATTTGATGACATCGTGATTCGTTTAATAATGATTAAAAATATCTTGGAGTAATTTATGGCCCGTGTAAAACGTGGTGTACAGGCGAATCGTCGTCACAAAAAAATCCTAAAACGCGCAAAAGGCTACTACGGTGCCCGTTCACGTGTTTATCGTGTAGCGGTACAAGCAGTGACCAAAGCTGGTCAATATGCTTATCGTGACCGTCGCAACAAAAAACGTACCTTCCGTCGTCTTTGGATTGCACGTATCAATGCTGGTGCACGCTTAAACGGTTTGAGCTATAGCCGCTTTATCAATGGCATGAAAAAAGCTAACATCGCAATCGATCGTCGCGTACTTGCTGACATCGCTATGCATGATGCAGCGACTTTCACTGCATTGGTTGAAAAAGCAAAAGCGGAACTAGCATAAATATTAGCCTATTTAAATAAATAGAACTAATATTGATTAATAGTACGATATTAATAAAAGCTACCGCTGGTCGGTGGCTTTTTTTATATTAAAATATTTTAGAGCTGACTGTATTTGCACTATCCGAATTCAGAAAAATTTCGTTTGATGTGCAATTAAATTTTTCGTTGTCTAAATATTCAAGCCATTCATATTATTAGCCTTTATTTTAAAATGAATGGGTAAATGGTTTGCAATATTTGGTCAAACCCCTACAATTACCAATCACTATTATTAATAGTCCGTTTAAATCAGGAATAATGCGTCTTATGACTACCCCTGCTGCTATCAACGATTTGTCGGCGCTACCGACCTTATCCTCAGAGCTCAGTGAGCTGAATGAAGCTCAACTGACTGAGTTTGCGAGTGCTGCTGAAGCATTGGTTTTACAGATTACTGATGCGCGTGAGTTGCAAGATTTGCGTGTACAATTGACAGGTAAAAAGAGCCCATTAACTGGCTGGTCAAAGCAAATGGGCAAACTCAGTGCTGATGACAAAAAAACCTACGGTGGCTGGTTACATCAAGTTCGTAGCCGTATTCAGCAAGCATTGACTGACCAGCAACAACAGTTGGAAGTGGCCGCATTAAATGCCAAGCTTGAAGCAGAAAGTATCGATATTACGTTGCCTGCTCGCGGTGGTCAAAAAGGTCATTTGCATCCAGTAACGATGATTACTCAGCGCATGCAGCAGTATTTTATTCAAGCAGGCTTCAATGTCGCGACTGGCCCTGAAGTTGAGAGTGATTATTATAATTTTGAAGCACTCAATATTCCGTCGCACCATCCAGCACGTGCGATGCATGATACCTTCTATTTTGATGCGCATTACCTACTGCGTACGCATACCAGTCCTGTTCAGATCCGCACGATGGAAAAGAACGAACCACCCATTCGCATTATTTGTCCAGGTCGCGTCTATCGCAATGATTCAGATCAAACCCACTCACCGATGTTTCATCAGTTAGAAGGGCTTATGGTTACTGAGTCGAGCACCTTTGCTGAGCTAAAAGGCTTGATTAGTGAGTTTTTAGAAGCATTTTTTGCCAAAGAACTGACCGTTCGTTTCCGCCCATCATTTTTCCCGTTTACTGAGCCTTCTGCAGAAGTAGATATCTTAGATGATAATGGCAAGTGGCTTGAGGTCATGGGCTGCGGTATGGTACATCCACAAGTACTAACCAACTGCGGCATTGATGCTGAAAAGTATACTGGCTTTGCATTTGGCATGGGTATCGAGCGCTTTGCGATGCTGTATTACGGTATTGACGATTTACGTCTGTTTTTCCAAAATGACGTGCGCTTCTTAAAGCAATTTGGCTAGAGTTTTCCTTATTCATATATAGTCAGTTCAAGATAATTTAGATTCAAGGAAGGTGAGTGAAAGTGCTACAAATTGTAGACTGAGCGCGCCTGACGCTGTATCTAGTTTATATAGGATTTACTATAGCAAGTTAATTCGCCAAGCTTTACTCCAACACTTTATTATAAAATTCTGATCCGAGATATTTATGAAAATTAGCGAACAGTGGCTACGTCAATGGGTGAATCCCACGAATACCAGCGAACAGTTGGCCGAACAGTTAACGATGGCAGGACTAGAGATTGATGATCGCTATGCGGTTGCTCGTGCTTTTAGTGGTGTGGTCATCGGAGAAGTCGTCAGCGTTGAGCAACATCCAGACGCTGATAAACTGCGAGTCACGCAGGTAAATATTGGTGAAGCTGAGCTGCTACAAATTGTATGCGGCGCACCTAATGTCACCGTTGGTATGAAAGCACCTGTTGCCACCGTTGGGGCAGTACTCCCAAGCGATGACAAGAAAGGCTTCAAAATTAAAAACGGTAACCTACGCGGCGTGGCCTCTAACGGTATGCTTTGCGGTGCTTCCGAAATTGATTTAACAGATAGCATAGACGGTTTGCTTGAATTACCTGCAGATGCGCCGATCGGTATAGATATCCGTGAATATCTAGGCTTAGACAATCAGATATTGGATATCTCTATCACACCAAACCGTGGTGATTGCTTTAGTGTACGTGGTATTGCACGTGAAATATCAGTCATCAACGACTTACCAATGCAAATGCCAACCATCGCTGAAAACATCACCATTACTGAAAATGGTGCAACGCCAAGCGTTACAGTAAATGCAGTTGAAGCATGTCCACGCTACTTATTACAATCGATTAGCAATATTGATCGTAGTATTGAGACACCAAAGTGGATGCAAGATGCCCTCGTTCAATCAGGACTACGCTCACACAACTTCTTGGTTGATGTGACCAACTATGTATTGATGGAGTTGGGTCAGCCGCTACATGCTTTTGATGCAGATACCATCGTTGGTGATATCGTTGTTCGTTTGGCAGAGCCTGCAGAAACCATTACTTTACTCAATGAGCAGACGGTTACTCTAACGGGTGATGAGCTCGTGATTGCCGATGATAAAGGCGCATTGGCACTTGCTGGTATTATGGGTGGCCAGCGTAGTAGCGTTACGGATAGTACGACCAATATTGTTGTAGAAAGTGCTTTCTTTGGTCAGCTTGCTATCGCCGCTCGCGCACGTCGCTTTGGTTTACATACTGATGCGTCGCAACGTTTTGAGCGTGGGGTGGATTTTGAGTTACCAGAGCTCGCATTGGCACGCGCTTGTGATTTGATTATTAGCGTCACTGGTGGCCAAGCGGGCCCTATCGTAAAAGCTGAGAGTAGTGAGCATTTACCAGCACGTGCGCCAATTACTTTGCCAATCGCGAAAGTACGTGATGTTATTGGGATCGATATTGATTCAACAGAGATGGTGCGTATCTTAACTCAATTGGGTTTTGACGTAGAGCAGCAAACAGATGCTTTAGTCTGTAAGCCGCCATCTTATCGTTTTGATATGAGTATTAAAGAAGACTTGATCGAAGAGATTGCCCGTATTTATGGTTATGACAATATCCCAAGCATCTTGCCACATTTGCAAGTCAGCATGGATTATGATGATACCGCAGACTTGACTCATGAGATGAAGCTGGCGTTGGTTGATACCGGTTATATGGAAGCTATTAGCTTTAGCTTTAGTGATGCAAAAATAGAAGCGTTACTTGATGATGAAGCGCTAGGAGAGGTATTAGCACTGGCTAATCCTATCTCTAGTGATTTAGCCGTTATGCGCCGTACCTTACTGTCAAGTCTATTGCCATGTGTGCAATATAACTTGAACCGTCAACAGCCACGTGTACGTTTCTTTGAAACAGGTCTTAGCTTTGTCGGCCAGAGTATCAGCGAATTAGTACAGACCCCAAGTATTGCTTTGGTCGCAGTCGGTAATGTGTGGGATGAGCAAGCCTATCAAAATCGTGCTTTAGACTTTTATGACCTCAAACATGATATCGAGCAGTTATTACCTGCGCAAATAGAGGGTGCTCGTATCCGTTATGAGCGCAGTGGACTAAACTTTTTACATCCTGGCCAAAGCGCTAAATTATATATTGATGATCAGTACGTTGGTTGGCTTGGTCAATTGCATCCTAATACCGCAAAACAGTTAGACCTACCAGCTACTTGGGTTGCGCAGTTGTCACTTGCACCCTTATTAGATGTCGCTCGTGAGCAGCATGCCATCAGCACGCCTAGCAAGTTCCCACAAGTACGCCGCGATATTGCCATCCTAGTCGATAGCGATATTAGTTTGCAGACACTAGAAACCACGATTCGTGCTGCTGCAGGTGAGCTATTGACGGATCTTTGGTTATTTGATGTTTATCAAGGCGATAAAGTACCGACGGGTCAGCGCTCACTGGCATTTGCACTAGTATGGCAAGACAGCAGCCAGACTTTGTCTGATGACGTGATAAAAACGGCTACTGATAAGGTTGTGCAAGCGCTAACAGCACAGCACTCTGCGCAGTTACGCGATAGCTAATATTTAATATAGACAATAAACAATGCTCTGTAGCTTTTCTACTTATAAGGCTACGGGGCATTGCTATTAATAGAAAGCCCTAAAATACGTTAAGTAGTTATTAATAAAGGACTTTCATGCGCTTTTTATTAAAAAAACGTCCAAAAACCTTTATAATAGCTAACATTAACCCTCATACCGCTAAACCATGATATTCGACATCACGACATAGCATAGGAGTTGTACTGTGAGCACCTTAACCAAATCTGACATGATCGAGCACTTGATGAGTCACCTTAACCTAACACGCCAAGAAGGTCGCTGTTTGGTTGAGAACTTTTTTGATGAGTTGTCAGAGAGTTTGATTGATGGCAAAGAGGTCAAGCTTTCAGGCTTTGGCAATTTTGAGCTTAAAGATAAAAACAGCCGACCAGGCCGTAATCCAAAAACAGGGGAGCCCGTTGCGGTATCAGCACGCCGTGTGGTTACCTTTAAAACAGGACAGAAATTTCGCCAACAGGTTGATGAGCGTCTATTTGATGCCTAATCTAGATGGTTGTATTGATGATGACGGCTTAAGTTTTGGTATTTAGGTCGTCGATTGATACTCACTATATAGTCTAGGTGTGCAAGCTAAGCATGTTGATATGCTTAAACGATGTATGAATAGCAATATCAGTAAACATTACAGTATTAGTTTGTTATGTATCATAAATAACAGGCACAAAAAAAGAGAGCTAAAGCTCTCTTTTTTTACTACAGTATATTCATCGTATAAACGATAAAATTACTGAGCAGCTGGCTCTTCAACAACAACTTCGTCAGCAGCGTCAACAGCTGGAGTTTCGCTAGCTACATCCATGCTAGTAGTTGCTTCGCCGTCTACAGGAACTTCAGCGTCCATTTCGTCAGTAGCAGTTGCAGCTTGAGCATCAGCGATGTCAGCTTCAGCGCCAGCAACAGCAGCGTCAGCATCAGCAGTTACTTCGCCTTCAGCAGCAGCTTCGTCTAGTTCTGCAGAAGCGTCTTGCACTTCTTCTTGCGCGTCAGATAAATCTTCAGCAGCGTTTTCTTTGCTGCTGTCACAGGCAGTTAGGCCCATAGTTGCAGTCATGATACCAGCTAGAGCAAGTAATTTAAGTTTCATAGTGTTTTCTCCGGAAAAATGAAATGATCAATAGCAGCAACATGGGTTGAAATCCGAGATTTCTCAGTATTCAACGACTTCCAGTTACAGCTACTCAGCTTGCACGCATTCTATATGTTTTCTATCTAAATGGAAATAGTCCGTACAATTAAGTAACAATAAAATTGTAAGTTTAATTTTACTTCGTATATTGATTATAATTTTTAATACCCTTCGTGATATCAAAAAAAACATAATCAATGACATCAGATTGTTTTTAAAGAAGTTTTTTTAGTATTAACTTCTAATTTAACTTGCAATAATTTACTGCTTTCACGATGATTAATCAGTAAATAAATGTAACGTTTGATGTAATGTGAGTAAACTAAAGAGGTGTTATCTATCGAAAGGCCTATACAGCCTATTATTTTTAATATAATAAGTTAAAGTATCAAGATAAAAAGCAGTATTGGATGTAACATTACATGAATAACTATCAATACGAGCAGCAGTACCTATCGTATGTTTGAGGAGTAGAATTATGAAATGGCAAGGTCGACGTGGTAGTTCGAACGTACGCACCAGCAGTGGTGGTGGAAAGATGGTTGGTGGTGGTATCGGTGGTATTATCATTGCTGGTATCTTATGGCTAGTATTTGGGGTAAATCCAATGACAGCTTTGCAGACAGGTCAAGCCGTTACAGGCGGTGGAAGTAGTGATGCCTCTACTGAAGCTGCAACCAGTACGGATCGGGATACGCAGTTTGTAAAAGTGGTATTGGCTGATACAGAAGAGGTCTGGCATCAAATATTCAATGAAGCAGGTAGTACCTATAAAGAGCCTTCATTGATTTTGTTTAATGGTCAAGTGAGTTCAGCTTGCGGTAGCGCTAGCGCTGCGACAGGTCCGTTTTATTGCCCAGCAGATCAGACTGTTTATTTAGATAAATCATTTTTTGTAGAAATGAGTCAAAACCTTGGTATCACAGGTGATAAACAAGGCTCTGGTGATGAAGGCAACGAAGGCAAGGCGGGTGATTTTGCTCAGGCCTATGTCATCGCGCATGAAGTGGGTCACCATGTGCAGACGCTGCTGGGTATTAGCCAACAAGTCAATGAGGCCCGTCAGCAAGTGACACAAGCAGAATCTAATAAGCTGTCAGTATTGCAAGAGTTACAGGCGGACTGCTTTGCAGGGGTTTGGGCACAGCGTAACCAAGAGCGTGTGCAGTTCTTGGAAGCGGGCGATATCGATGAAGCCATCAATGCAGCCAGTCAAATCGGTGATGATCGTTTAGCGAAGGCCAGTGGCGGAGCAGTTGTACCTGATAACTTTACTCATGGTACCAGTCAGCAGCGCGTGCAATGGTTTACTCGTGGTTTAGAGAGTGGTAGCGTACAGTCTTGTGATACGTTTAGCGGAGCGCTATAAGTGTATTAGGTATCACTATAAGCGTATCGTAGATCATGATAAGCGGATTTACTTTCAACTTATGAGTTAGAAACAAAAAAGCCTACAATTGATTGCAGGCTTTTTTGTTTCAGCTAAGATTCTATCAAGGTAATATTAATATTCAGCCTTGATAAGATCAATTAACGAGTTTGGTCAAGAATATAAGCACCAGCACCACCTACAGCAGCACCACCAAGTGCGCCACGAGCGATATCTTTGCTGTCGCCGTTACTTTTAAGAACAGCACCTGCAGCAGCGCCCACAGCAGCACCTTTAGCAGTGTTGCTCAAGCCACTGCTATATCCGTTAGTTGCACAGCCGCCCATGATAAGAGCAGAGCTAGTAAGGGCAGTCATCGCAATAGTTTTAGCAAATTTCATAATATCACCTGTTAAGTTATCAAGTTGGTTGATCATAATCAAAACACGATATTTGCATTGTCCAAGTATTTTGGTACTGATATAAAGTATCAAGATACTTGGGCAATAGTCTCAAGATAACCTATTGTGTTACCGCAAGACATATCGTGGTCTGTATTAATAAAGACTGCATTGAATGTATCAAAAATTGATACTGCTGTCGATTTGTGTAGCAGAGTATGCCTATACTAACTCAACTAATAATTTTTGCGCGTAGTAAAAGCGCTATTCTTTGCAAATATCCTGTAAAGGATGTTTCTCCACTGTGTCCTTGATGAATATTTTTCTAGAAGTTATTGCACTTGCATAGATAGTAGGTAGGTAGTAGGTCGGTTGAGACTGCTGATTGCAGTCTTCAGTCTTAAAAATAGAAAAGACCGCTCGAAAGCGGTCTTTTTTATTTAAGCTAAATGTTTGCCTATTATACTAAAGCAACTCAGCGCTAGCATTAGTTTTGTGATTTACGCTTCATTTGGTCAAAGAATTCATCATTGGTCTTCGCTTCTTTTAGGCGATCCAACAAGAACTCCGTTGCTTGTACGCCATCCATCGGCTGTAGTAACTTACGTAAAATCCAAACTTTGCGCAATTTATCTTCATCAAGCAGGCGCTCTTCGCGGCGAGTACCAGATTTTTTGATATTAATCGCAGGGAAGACACGTTTTTCAGCCAAATCACGCTCAAGCGTAATCTCTTGGTTACCTGTACCTTTGAATTCTTCAAAGATAACGCTATCCATCTTACTACCAGTATCGATAAGAGCACTGGCAATAATTGTCAAGCTGCCACCTTCTTCGACGTTACGTGCAGCACCAAAGAAGCGTTTTGGACGCTCTAGCGCATTGGCATCCAGACCACCTGTCAACACTTTGCCTGACGATGGTATGACCGTGTTATACGCACGCGCTAGACGGGTAATTGAGTCAAGTAAGATAACCACATCTTGCTTATGCTCGACCAAACGCTTGGCTTTTTCGATGACCATTTCGGCCACTTGAACATGGCGCTGTGGTGGCTCATCAAAAGTAGAGGCAACCACTTCGCCGCGTACCGTACGTACCATCTCAGTGACTTCTTCTGGGCGCTCATCGATCAATAGTACGATGAGATAACACTCAGGATTATTACGGGTAATTGACTGCGCGATAGTTTGTAGCAGCATCGTTTTACCAGCTTTTGGCGGTGCAACGATAATAGAGCGCTGACCTTTACCGATCGGTGCGATTAGGTCGATGATACGACCCGTCAAATCTTCGGTGGTACCATTACCCAGCTCGAGCTTTAATTGTTCAGTTGGGAATAGTGGGGTTAAGTTCTCAAAGATAAGCTTATGACGTGAGCGATCTGGCGTATCAAAGTTGATTTCGCCGACCTTTAGTAGCGCAAAATAACGCTCAGAATCTTTTGGTGGACGAATCGTACCAGCGATACTGTCACCCGTCTTTAGGCTAAAGCGGCGAATTTGGCTAGGGCTGACGTAGATATCATCAGGACCCGCTAAATAAGAGCCTTCTGATGAGCGTAAAAAGCCAAAACCATCAGGAAGAACCTCAAGAACGCCGTCACCATAAATGGCTTCACCGTTACGGGCATGGGTTTTGAGGATAGCAAAGATGATGTCTTGTTTACGGCTACGTGCCATATTATCAAGACCCATTTCTTTTGCGATAGCCAATAGCTCAGCGATTGATTTTTTCTTTAATTCAGTAAGATTCATAGATAGGTCATTAGCAAGTGATCAGATGAGAGATGCCATTAGCAGCACAAGTCACGACATTGATTAAAACAACGATAATATGGCGATAGAGGGTGCGTGCACAGAGCTAGGATTTATGTAGTTTGGGTATTACGTGTCAGCTTATGTACGAATTGCAGTCGTTTGGTGCAAGGTAATAAGAAATAAATATAAAGAAGGCTACATAAGAGTCTGCGTCAAAAACTCAATATCAGTAATTGTGTTTAGTCATTTCGTTCAGCAATGGTGTTTATAACGACGATTGTGTTTTTGTTGATAAACACGAGGAGAATAGCGATAAGACACTTATGAAAACAATTAGTTTTCTGTTGTCAGCAGACTATACGGTCTTCACAATGGCATTGTCAATAAATTTTGCCAAAAAAGTCATATAATCGAGTCTTTTGCATAAAAAATAAGCAAAAAAGCCACTATCTTAGTCAGATAATGGCTTCTTCTATTACATTGCAGTTTTTGACATATGCTTGGCTAGCACAAGCTTATAGATGCTTGTCTAGTACTTTTGCCAATTCAGCTTTTGGCTGTAGACCCATGACTGAATCAACTTTTTCGCCACCTTTGAATACAAATAGGGTTGGGATGTTGCGAATACCGAAACGGCTAGCCGCTTGTGGGTTGCTATCAACATCTACCTTAACAATTTTGATTTTGCCTTGGTAGTCAGCAGCTAAATCTTCTAAAATAGGAGCGATGGCTTTACAAGGACCACACCAAGCGGCCCAAAAGTCTACCAATACTGGTACGTCTGACTCTAGTACGTCTTTATCAAAGTCGGCATCGGTGGTGTGGAAAATAAGATCTGACATAGTTTTCTCTCTTGTTTTATTATTTCTATCGTCATACATTACAGAATATCTTGGTTAGATAGTAGCGTGATGAGTGACCAAAGAATCGTTTAGAAGTGGTGAAAATGTGCCATTATATTAACATGTTTGCTCAAACTTGACAGATGCAGGCTGGTTAAATTGTTTAACAATTGCGATTAGCACAATAAATCGACACACAATCATATAGATTATATTTTGCTTGCCAGTTAATTCTGCCATTTGTATTTTTGATTGAATGATTGCCACTATTTAACATGTCTGACGTATCTCCTTTATACTTGAAATCGCTATCAGTCTCACATTTCAGTCCATAAATAAGTCTGTTTTTTACCTTTACGCCCTAATATAAGTAGCCCATTTTTATGCTTTTTACTGATGAAGAAGTCAACGCTCTTAATGCTCAAGAAAATGCCCGTCCGCTTGAGTTTTTTCAAGCATTTGCACGAGATATTACTGTCTATGAAGACGATGATATTTGGATAGTGGATAAACCTGTAGGGCTATTAAGTGTTAATGGTAAAACGCTGAATGTGAGCTTGCTGGCAAGGCTTGAGCGCGTTAATCCAGCAGTTAAGTTGATTCATCGTCTGGATATGGACACCTCAGGCTTGCTCATTTTTGCAAAAAATGCGGCAGCACAGACCCATATCAGTAAGCAGTTTATTGAACGTTTGCCACAGAAAAAGTATCAAGCCCGTGTCTTTGGACAGTGGGAAAGTGTTGGCGCAACTGGCAAGATATCAGTGCCAGTACGCTACGAGCCTGCGACCAAACCACGCCACATCGTCGACCACGATTGGTCAAAGCATGCGTTAACTATGTATGAAATATTGGCTCATGAAGAGTGTAATGGTCATGCAGTGACACGAGTGATGCTAAAGCCGGTTACCGGTCGTAGCCATCAACTACGTGTCCATATGGTGCATGTTGATCACGTGATGATTGGCGACCCTATTTATGCTGAAGGGACTGCGTTAGAGATTGCTCCAAGGCTCAATCTGCATGCACAACACTTACGTCTAAAGCATCCCGTATTGGGTGCATGGATGGACTGGGAAAGCCCAAGCCCTTTTTAACCAAGTTTTTTAGATAAATCATGCAAAAACAAGGACGGTATTATGCTTGATATCATAGCAGCAAAGCAGGCGGCAAAGCGGGCAGTGAAGAGACGCTTTCAATCTAAAAAGGCGCGCTTAGACACGCCAGTAGATTATGAAGTGCTTATCATCGGCGCAGGAATTGCTGGTATAGGTATGGCTTGTCGATTGCAGCAGCAAAAACACAAAGGGCTGTTTGGTCATAAAAGCCCAAATCAATGTAAACGTCAAACATCAAAACAGCAGCAGAAAAGCTCGCAGCGGTTTGCGATTTTAGAAAAGCGTACAGATTTGGGTGGTACATGGGATTTATTTACTTACCCCGGCATTCGCTCCGACTCTGATGCATTGACGTTTGGCTACAGTTTTAGGCCGTGGTTGAACCACAGGATTTTGGCAAAAGGTGGGGACATTAAGCGTTATATTGCTGATACGGCGCAGGAGTTTGGTATCACTGAGCATATTCGTTATCAGCATGAGGTACAGCAGCTTTCTTGGTCAAGTAGCAGCCAACGATGGACAGCCATGGTAAAAAACCACGTTAGCGGTGAAGTGTTTACTCTAACAGCCAAGTTCGTCGTCGGTGCCACTGGTTATTACGATTATGAGCAAGGTTATAAGCCTCATTTTGATCAAGAAGAAACGTTTGAAGGCCGTATAGTCCATCCGCAGCATTGGCATAATGTGGACTATCAAGATAAAAAGGTAGTCATCATCGGGAGCGGTGCGACGGCGATGACGTTGCTGCCAGCGTTAGTAGATGAGGAAGCTGAGCAATGCGCACAACACGTCACTATGCTGCAGCGTTCACCCACTTATGTGGCGAGCGTGCCAGGCGATGATTATGCACTGGATTGGCTGTCAGGCAAGTTTTCACCTTTATCAAAAGAGCAGGCCTATACGGTATTACGTACCCGCAATGTCTTAATACAACAAGGTACTTACCGAGCGGCTATAGTTGCCCCTAAATTTATGAAAGCGCTATTAAAGCGCGGCGTCAAAACAGAACTAAAAGGCAGTGATGTCGATGTGGCGCATTTTGTACCCGATTATAATCCTTGGGACCAACGGATATGCGCAGTACCAGACAGTGATTTATTTAAAGCATTACAGGGTAAGCGCGCAGTAGTAGTGACTGACCAAATAAGCCATTTCACGAAGACAGGTATTATGCTTAACTCTGGCAACCATCTCGATGCAGATATCATCGTGACAGCGACAGGGCTAAAGATACAAATGCTGGGTGGTGCAAAAGTATATATCGATGGACAGGCAGTAGATATCGGTACACGCATGACTTATAAAGCAGTCATGGTTGAAAATGTGCCCAATATGGCAGTGCTGTTCGGTTATACCAATGCTTCATGGACGCTAAAGATTGATTTAGCCTGTCAGTATGTGATGCGACTACTTGGCTATATGGATAAGCATGGTTATCAAGCGGTATTAGCAACAGCGCAGAGTGAGCATGGCACTGCCCATAGCCAACCAGAGACTGTGATGGGCGCGCTATCATCAGGATATGTTAAGCGCGCTCAACACGAGCTACCCAAGCAAGGAGATATCTATCCTTGGCGGGTCACAAACAACTATCTCAGCGACCGAATAGTGCTCAAATACCGTAAGATAAAAGATGATTGGCTACGATTCAGTCGTTAGCTTTGATGAGTGGCTGTCCTTTAATGCGTACTGATAAAATCCGCGACTTGTTTGCTTAGCATCTGCCACAGCGTCTCTTGCGCGCTTTTACTGCCCCAAGCGTTATGCGGGCTAAAGATAACACGCGGATGATTCTTTAAGCTCAATAGCGGATCATTATTAGCAATAGGTTCTTGTTCAAACACATCACTGGCATAACCAATGATTTGCTCGTCATTAATTGCATCAGTCAGCGCTTGGCTATCGACGATACCACCACGAGCGACATTGACGATGAGCGGCTGTTTGGTCATTTTTGCTAAAGTATCTGCATTAATAAGGTGCTGAGTTTGCGCATTTAATGGGCAATGCAAGCTTAGAACATCGGACTGAGCAAGTACGTCTTCAAAGGCCGTATAGTCATCATTACGTGGCGTACGTCCTTGTTGCTCCGCCCACAATACATTCATACCAAAGGCACGAGCGATTTCGGTGACGCGTTTACCGATAGTGCCAACCCCAATAATACCTAACGTTTTATCTTCCAAATCTATCAGCGGAATATCAAGCAGGCAAAAATCCCCCTTTGCTTGCCACGTACCATCAGAGACTTTTTGATGATAATGAATGCCTGCGCGCATTGCATTTAGCATGAGCATAAATGTGTGTTCGGGCACGCTTTTGACCGCATAACCAGCGACGTTATAAAGAGTAATACCATGCTTTTTACAGGCTTCTTGGTCAACGTTATTCATACCCGTAGCAGTCAGTTGAATGAGTTTAAGCTTGGGCAGCTTGCTTATTACTTCAGCGTTAATCTGAACTTTATTAGTAATGATAATATCGGCGTCTTTACAGCGCTCTAAAATAACGGCAGTATCTTTTGGAGTGTCGTTATAAGTGACGTAGTCGCTGATGCCTGTTGGGGCAGGTAAGTCGATGCCCTCAGAAAAAGTGCCTTTGTCTAAAAAAACCGCTTGCATGGTTATTCCTTATCGAATGTGTATTTTAAAGTTTGTTTTAATGATTATCGAGATAATGTAGCATGTTGTTGAATGGTTTTTAATGATGAGTCGTTATCTTATTGTTTTATATGACCAACTTATGCTTAGCATTGACATAATCTTGCATGAATCTGCTCTTGAAAAGTCAACTTAACGCACTCATCTACCCGCTAACGTTATATAATGGTCGGCTAAACGGCTGGCTTGATTAATGTTGTGGCACTTTGTTTATGTCTTTTTGACATTTTACGGTGTGAACAACCTTATTTAGCGGTTGTTAGCCGCCATTGCTGTTTTCTAAGCTATCTATCTAATTTCTTACTACCTGACTGAGTACAAAAGACATCGCCCTATGACTATCTCTATCGCTTCATTGCACAGTACTGAATTCGCCGTTGGTCAACGTTATTTATCTGATACGGAGTCTGAGCTTGGCTTGGGTGTGGTCATCGATGTTGACGACCGATGTGTGCATATCTTATTCCCGCAAAGCGAAGAGACGCGCGTCTATGCCAAAAACTCTGCGCCACTATCGCGCGTGGTGTTCAAAGCTGGTGACAGCATTTATGACCAAGACGGCAAATGCTATACGGTCAATGCTGTCGATGAAGTGATGGGCGTGCTCAAATATAGTGTCGATGAACACGAGCGCGGCATCATGGAGACTCGTCTCGCTGCCAACATCACGCTTGCCAAGCCGCTTGAGCGCCTGCTAGCTGGACGCATTGAACGTGGTGATTGGTATGAGCTGCGTCAAGATATCTTGCGTATGCAATCAGCGTTGGCTGGTCATCCACTCAAAGGTTTGATGGGTGCGCGAGTCGATATCATTGAGCATCAACTCTATATCGCTCACGAAGTTGGTAAACGTATTGCACCGCGTGTCTTACTCGCTGACGAAGTTGGCCTAGGTAAAACTATTGAAGCTGGATTGATTATTCATCAGCAGCTATTGACTGGCAAGGCTGAGCGCGTGCTCATTCTTGTTCCAGATAGTCTGCAATACCAATGGATGATTGAGCTGCGCCGCCGTTTTAATCTAAACTTTGCCTTGTTTGACTTGGTACGTACGGCAGCGATTAAAGAGCATGATCCTGAACAGAACGTCTTTGCGACCGAGCAGTGTATCATCGCTGGTATGGATCTATTGCTTGACCATCCTGACTTGTATGACCAAGCGATGGACGCAGGGTTTGATTTATTGGTCGTCGATGAGGCGCATCATCTGCATTGGGATGAAGCACAAGGCGGCAACGATAAATATGACTTGATTGCTGACTTTGCAGAAGAGACGGCAGGCGTCATGCTATTGACAGCGACACCTGAGCAGCTTGGTGCACAGAGTCATTTTGCTCGTTTGCGCTTGCTCGATCCGGATCGTTTCGATGATTTAGATGAGTTTATCGATGGTCAAGCCGCTTTTGCTGAGACGGCAACGGTTGCTGGTGTATTGATAGAAGACAAGCCATTGAGTGAAGGGCAAATCGCTGCGTTAAGTAGCTTGCTTACGCTCGGTGCTGATGAGTTGGCAGGGATTAATGACGATGAAAAACTGCGTACCTATGCACTTAACGAGCTGCTAGATCGTCATGGTACTGGTCGTATCTTGTTCCGTAATACCCGTGAGAGTGTCAAAGGGTTTTATGGTCGTAGTAGTCAGCCTTATCCGCTGCCATTACCTGATGCATGGGTAAACAGCTATCAAACCACGGGTAAGTTGCGTGAGCAGCTATGGGGCGAAGAGAACCAACCTGATGGTGGCTGGCTAGAAGATGACCCACGTGTGTCTTGGTTGGTTGATATCCTGCGCGGCGAACTTAAACATCAAAAAGTACTGTTGATTGCCCGTAGTGGCGCGACAGTAGAGAGCTTGGAAGCGGTATTGCGTCTGCATGCAGGCATTAAAACAGCTATCTTTACCGAGCAGATGACGCTACTTGAGCGTGACCAAGCGGCAGCATTCTTCGCAGACAGTGAAGGCGCACAAATATTACTATGCTCAGAGATTGGTTCAGAAGGCCGTAACTTCCAGTTTGCCAGTCAGTTGATATTGTGGGATTTGCCTGCGAATCCAGATACTTTAGAGCAGCGTATTGGTCGCCTAGATCGTATCGGTCAGACGCAACAAATCATGCTGCATGTGCCTTATGTACAGGGCACGGCGCAAGAGCGTCTGTATCAGTGGTATAACGATGCGCTCAATATGTTCAATCAGATTTCACCGACAGCGCAGAGCGTGCAAGAGCAGTACATTCAAGATCTAAAGCCAATGCTTGAAGGTGCAGATACGGCCGAAAACAAGGTTACTCTACAAGGTGTTATCGCAGAAGCGCTACAGACACGATTGGGACTAGAAGCACAGCTACAAGCTGGTCGCGATCGTCTGCTAGAGTATAACTCGTGCCGTCCACGTGTCGCTGGGCGTATCGCTGACGCCATGCGTGACTTTGATAGTCACAACCTATTGCCACAATTCATTGAGCGTTTCTTTGCTTCGGCCAATATCGATCATAATATTCAGCGTGATGGCTCATGGGTTATCGCACCGATTGATAGCACTGAAATTAGTGACTATATCGATGGTTTGCCACTTGGTGACGAAGACGGCATGACGTTGACGTTTGAGCGTGACCAAGCGCTACAGCGTGAAGATATCGAATTCATCACTCATGAGCATCCATTGATGCGTGCTATCTATGAGCTGGCGAGTACCAGTACCTTTGGCAATACCACAGTTGCAATGCTCAAAAGTGCTGCCGTACCACAAGGCATGGTACTGTTAGAAGTGAATTTCCGTGTAGAAGCGATAGCACCAAAACTGCTGAATTTACCAGCGACATTGACCACGCAAAATATCCGTGTCTTTATCAGTGAGCAGGGCAGTGATTTGTCAGCACGTATCAGCGCTGAGATGATCATGCCGCACATTGAGCGTTTGGATAAAAACCGTGCACGCCAAGTGATTAAAGTACGTGGTGATGTGATTGAGCAGCGTTATTATGAAGCTGAAGACATCGCGCGTCAGCAGTTGGCTGAGATTGGTGAGCAAGCAAGCGCGCGCTTTAGCCAGCAGTGGTCGCGTGAAATCAAACGTCTACAACATCTACAAACCATCAACCCTAACGTGCGCCCTACAGAGATTGAGCGTTTAGAGCAACTAAAAGCGCAAGGCGAGCAAGCACTAAGCAACTTGTCATTAGTACCTGATTCTATCCGTGTGCTAGTAGCTGTGAAGCCATAAGTTTAAAATAAACATAAAGAACGAGGCGTTATAAAGTGCCTCGTTTTTACTGTTTGAGTTAAATAAACGAATGGATACTCGCGAGTGGGCTGTCAGTCGCTAGCCAAAGCCACTGATATTGGTTAAGATGTTTATCGCTTTCTATTTATAATAAATACTAGTGCTGCTATGGCCGTATTTTCGTTCTAAAATTTCTCTTGTTTACATTCAGCAAGTGATTTCATATTATTTTAACTTCAAGTACAAATACAAAGGACCTGTCGATATAGCCTATTGATATCGTGAGGTGCTGTGCGTTTTTGATGAAAATAAGGAAACATATTGTCATGCCCGATTATTTGCAACTGATTGATGAGTTACTGGCTACTGTGGCACTTATCGAAGTTACCCCCGATGTCTTTGAGGGTAAGAGCCATGACTATGTGGGCAGTCGTATTTTTGGTGGGCAAGTACTGGCACAAGCCATCATGGCGGCAGCACATACGCTCGAACAAGACAAACCTTGTCATTCATTGCATGGGTACTTTTTGCGCGGCGGGGATATCAACCAGCCAGTGATTTATCAGGTGCGTCGATTGCGCGATGGTCGTAGTCTGTCTGCACGTGAAGTGACCGCGATTCAGTACAAAGAAGTACGCGGGAAGCCACCTGTTGAGCAAGTGATATTTTCGATGATTGCCTCGTTTTCACCGATGGAGGAGGGGCTTGAATATCAAGAAGATATGCCGGTCTATCCGCCACCAGAGGATCTGCTGACTGAGCAAGATTTAAAAGAAGAAAATGTTGGCAAAGTACCCGAAGCACTAAAATCAAGGTTTATGCGTCGCCGTCATGTAGAGATTAAACCGGTCAAACCACGTAACCCAATCAGCCCAGAACCCATGAAGCCTAAGCAGGCAAACTGGCTACGTATTCGTGAATTGGGCAATCAGCCAGTGGCGATTCAGCAAGCACTATTGGCATTCTCGTCTGACTTTTACTTGGTTGGCACAGGGCTTATGTCGCATGGCGTCAGCTTTATGACCAGTGGTCTACAAGCGGCGAGTATCGATCATTCAATGCATTTTCACCGTGATTTTGATTTGAACGACTGGATGCTGTACGACATGTGGAGTGACACTACATCCAATGCGAAAGGCCTAAACCACGGCCAGTTTTGGCAAGATGGTAAGCTGGTTGCCACGGTGCAACAAGAAGGCCTGATGCGCTTACGTGTGCCGAAGTCTTAGCCTGCTATATTTTAGTTATAATCATAAAAAAAGCGATTCACTATCAACAGTGAATCGCTTTTTTTATGGCATGCGAGATGGTTGTTTAATCAGCTGGTTTGAGCACGATAGGTGTGGAGATATAGCTTATAAGATTACTCTAAAATCTTAACCATCGCTCGTGGTAATCCAAGCGTTGCCTGAGCATCATCAGCGTTCAACCAGTTGATATTAATGTCGGCAGCCTGTAACGCTTTGGTTATTTCGGCGGTTTGCTTAGCATTTAGAGTTACTGATTGCGGGGTCAAATACCAGTGGAAGTGCGTCAGTGAATGTTTGATTGGCGCATCATCAAGCAAGGTCTTGCTGATAGGCGCTGCTACTAATTTATTCTTTATCAGCCACTCATTGATAATCTGCTCAGCAGTGGTAAATTCTGCCTCATATACTTTTTCATTGCTACGTACGTCATTTGGCACATCTGACGGTTTATCATCGCTAGCGTTTGCTTTTTTCGCAATGCTGCCACTCGCTTTACCCTCAATTTTCTTTACGAACTGCAAAGGTAAGCTCCAGAGTCCACCCCAAATACCATTATCAGGGCGCTGTAGCCATAAAATATCGCCACTATTATCTTTAATCAATAACGCATTACTAAACTTACTGGGTTTGGGCTGCTTTTTTGCCTTGACCGGATAATCAGTCTCGCGCCCTTGCGCATGGGCTAGGCAGTCCTCCTTTAATGGACATAATAGACAGGCAGGTTTGCTACGGGTACATAATGTCGCACCCATATCCATCATCGCTTGCGCAAATAGTCCTGAGTTCTCTGTAGGTGTCAGGCGCTCTGCCAATGCCCACAGCTCTTTAGTCGTAGCAGACTTGGTGATATCACCATCAATCGCTGCCCAACGCGTGATTACTCGTTTGACGTTACCATCGCAGATGACGCCATAATGGTGCAAGCCCATTGCCATGATTGCGCCAGCAGTCGACGGCCCGACCCCTGAAATCGCTTCCCATCCTGCTAATGTCTGCGGAAACTCGCCCGTTTCATCGATGACTTCAACCAACTGCTTAGCGCCTTTATGCAAATTACGCGCGCGCGCATAGTAGCCAAGTCCCGCCCAATGCTCTGCTACGGTATCCCAGTCCGCTGCGGCCAAATCCGGTACGGTAGGAAACGAAGTCATAAAACGCGCAAAGTAGGGAAGGACAGTGGTCACCTGCGTTTGCTGGAGCATGACTTCGGACAACCAAACAATATAAGGATTGGGCGTATCGGTCTGGTGCTGTTGCCAAGGTAAGTCATGGCGACCGTTCTCAGCAAACCAATCAAGTAGGCGTGGGGCGAAGGAGTTTAGAGAGCTTGTAGAGTGGCTGGCTGTGTTATCTGATAATGTGAGGTCTGAGTTGGCAGTTAGCTGGGTCATAGGCTCTATTATTTAGTTTTCTAAAGGTAATCAATTATACCTGATATACGTATTTGCTACGACCTAGCTTTGACGTAATGCTATTAAATAATGTAATAAAAATAACTACTTAACGATGTCAAAAAGTAAGAGGTTATTGATTGTGTGATCAACATAATCATAGATATAGCTATCTTCCGATATATAACTAGAAAAACGGTCTTTTTCTGACTCTAAATTAAATTTATTTAGAATTTGCTCTAGTATAAATTCGCCCTGGCTACCTGTTCGATGATCTTCTCTAGGAATATAAATATTGCTATTACTATTTAACTTATTAAATACCATCAAAATTAAACTTCTTACATAGTTCTGTTCTACGATAAGACGGTTTTCAGGTAAAACTAAGCGAGTACACTGCATAAAATCGAAAAAATCTTTGCTAACAATACCTCTGTTTGAGATTTGATTCAGTAGCTGTTTATTCATCATATAAACAAATGATAGGAAGACCATCAAAATCTGCTCAACAATCGGTGACTTACTTTGCTCTTCATTTTCAAAAATGGTTAGCGTTTCTATACAACGAACAGTCTGTTCAATTTTACGAAGTGATAATCTCCCTACATCAAGAAAGGTTGGAATCTCGTAGATAAATTCGTTGTCTTTAAATTCTTGTCGGATGACTTTGCTGGCTTGTACTACCGTTCTAAAGTAAGTGACATTATTTTCGACTGATCTACCCTCAGTATCTTTGGCAGCAGTTGGTAAATTGATCTGATACTTAAAAAATTTATATAAATAATCATGAGAATTGGTTTCGCTACCATAGCTGTGTTTAATGGTTGCTTTTAATTGCTCCGCATTGGTAATCAAGATAATCTGCACGTTTTCAACGTCAAAAACGTGTTTAATAGTCTCTAACATCATCACTGCAAAATCTGGACGGCAGCGGTCTAGCTCGTCAATCAGTAAAATAACAGGATTGTCTGTTGCAACATTATTCAATGCATTTTTTAGGGTGTTTAGGCTTCTATCAGCCTCAGCTTGGTCTTCAATAAGAGATTCTAAAGAAAGGTCTATTAACTCTTTTGAACCTTCTTCTATGTTTTCCAGACCCTTAGAAAAATCTTCAGGTACATCCGCAGCGTAGCGCCCAAAAGCAAAGCCTAATCCTGCCTTCAAACCTATACCACCAATCAAGCGTAAATAAGGAAGAGCATTTTTTATCAACTTTTTTCGCTGATAGCTTTTTTTAGGGTAAAAACTTACGATCTCTGAAATTAAAGTCAATAACGGCTCGTTGGCATGATCAGCTTGAAAGGCGTTTACGTAACCAACTTTATAATTATTGGAATCATCGTTTTCAATTAGATTTTTAAGTTTGAAGCAAAACTCGGTTTTACCTGTACCCCATTTACCGTCGATGATAAGTGGTGAAACATCAATATCTGAATCTAATAACTTAATGATTTTTTCAGCGATAGGCTTACGTATGAACTCATCTCTACTACCGAAAGTAAAATCTTTCATTAGGCTGTAATCTGTCATTAAGCACTCTCTATATTTATAATTTTGATATACGATACTGATGTTATACAGATAATACAGACATAAAAAAAGCCCATAAGGGCTTTTATATAGGTAGTAGCTTTTTGAATGAGCTTTTAAACAAATTTATTTACGATTCTTCCGTGTTTTCAAACGACGTAAGCGTTTTTCTTCTTCTTTGGCCTTTTTCTTTTCTTCAGCTGTGACACGCTGTTTAGCGACCACTATTTCTTCAGCTTCCGTCATGGCCGGTGTCTCAAGCGTAATACGTCCAAGTTTCGCACTACGTAGCTCGTTAACTAGAATCTCAGACATGCGGTACGTATCGACTTGATTGCCCGAACGTACACAGCCGCGATTGCGTCCAGCGACTTCAAAAAACTGCCAATCGGTCTTTGGTAGTTCTTCAATTTTATAACGGGTTTTTAGCAGCTCAGGATAAGCATGCATTAAGTACTCCGCGGTGTAACTAGCGACATCAGCGAAGTCAAACGCCGTATCACGAATACCGCCAGTCGCTGCTAGACGATAGCCAGAGTTTTCGTTTTCAACTTTTGGCCATAGCATACCAGGCGTGTCATAGAGCATGATGTCATCGTCCAGCTTAATCAGCTGCTGCGATTTGGTCACGGCAGGTTCATCACCAGTTCTTGCGACAGCGCGCCCTGCTAAGGTGTTAATCAACGTTGATTTGCCAACGTTTGGAATACCCATAATCATGGCTTTGATTTGACGACCCGTACCGACTTTATTAGGAACAAGTTGTTTACATATGGCGATGATGCGTTTTACATCGTTGGCCTTCTCGGTATCGCAAGCAATGGCTCTGACACCGCTTTGTTGCTCGAGATAATCCATCCATATTTGGGTCAACTCTGGATCGGCAAGATCAGCTTTGTTCAGGATTTTGATGACTGGTTTTTCACCGCGTAGTGCCGCGACCATTGGGTTTTCACTACTATAAGGGATACGCGCATCGATGACCTCGATGACCAAATCCATCTGCGGCATGATTTCTTTGATTTCGTTACGGGCTTTGTTCATATGCCCAGGGAACCACTGAATACTTGCTCTCTTATCCATCTGCTTTCATAACCTTTTATAAAAAATGCTAAAAGTAAAACTATCAACGTTTACTTTCTAATGGTGCTCAGTTTACTACAGAACCACATTGCTCACGCCACAATTTCACTTAACCCTCATGTGAGGTCGTGATCAGGTTATGGTTACGTCTTGTCCGTGATCTCATCTTGTGTGGGTGGTAGTGGTGCCAAATAACCAATGAGTAGAATCAAACTACCCGCGCCAAGGAAGGATATCACCCGCCAAATCGCTTCAGTCTGTGACAAATCGACTAAGACCAGTTTGAGGACGACGACGCCTAACAGCCCAATGCCCATAAACCACAGCGCACGTTGCCAGTAGCGGCTAGCGATGATAGTGGCGACCAAGGCAAGGAGTGTCCACAACATGGTTAGTCCAGTCTGCACTTGCTCACTTTGCCAAGCACCTGCATACCATAATGGTGTGTCAATAAAGGCATGAAGCGTTCTGATGAGGATGCTAGATATCAGCCAAAAGCCAACAAGTCCTAAAATAATCAGTAAATTATGAGCGGTAAATACTTTCTGAATATTCTTTTGGATGACTGCGTTTTCTTGGTTTGGCTGTTCGTTATTATACTGCTGATTCAGGTAATAAACACCAAAGCCAACCAATAGCGCTAGCCCTGAGGTCATGTCATATAAATTCAGTATTGGGAAGTAGGATATACCCCAGATCACACCATCATATGACCAGTTGGTAATGATGACCCAACTTAAAGCAATCGGCGCAAAGATAGCGGCACAGCTCAATAACGCCTGCTGCCAATCAAACCAGTACAGCAATCCAGACGTTGAAGTTTCACTGATTGATGGGTCTGTCTGACGATAGTCACCATAACGATAACCACACCACAATCCTGCTAGTATTAAAATGGTTGGTATTAAAATAGCCATCACGCCAGCGGAGGCGGGCAGACCATAATGTGCCGCCGCTGCGATGACTAAGACACCAGCACCGAGCCAACTCGTACCATCATAGCGTGATAGACTGGCATCGTCGTGCCAGACCTTTAACCACAGTTGTCCAATAGTGAGCCAACCAACGAGTAAACTGGCAAACACGAGCCATTCTGCTGATGACCATAATAGATTTAGCTCAAACTTCTGCGGTAACTGTAGTACTAGCATGAGGTAAAACAATAATAGCAACCCATGACTCAGCTGTTGGGCTTCTGCCCATGGCTGATAGCGGTTGATACTCCAATAGATAGCAAGACTCACCAGTGCCGCCAATGCAATCGTCATCGTATCGAGCTGCCAAATATCAAACCAATGACTCAAATCAAGTACTAGGACTTGCAGCATCCATATCACAGCCGTCAAGGTCAGACACCATATCACTCTAGGACTGCGCCAAACGAGGCCAAACACTTTACTTTGGCTATTGACCGAAGTCAGCCACTGCTGCGCGGCGTGGTCACTGATACCCAATGCACTGGCGTATGTCGTGATTGAGTCTGGTGTGGTATTTTTTTCTTTAGCATGTGTTAAATGACTGTCTGGACGGGTATTTAAGTTGGCAACCAAGCGGTCGTTTAATATGGCTGGCGAGTTGCTGGCACGTAAGATAAATACGGTGGCTAGATAAGCAATCGCTGAAATACTCAATGCTAAAATCGGATAATCATTGTTAGAGAATACGATGGTAGCCATCAACATGACGACACTAATGAGCTGTAATAGCATACCGAATAATACCGACCATGCGCGCAGTGAGCGTCGTCCAAACCACGCCAAAGCCAATCCTTGTACTGACCAGCCAAAGGCAATCCACTCTGCATCGAGTGCCAACGGAATCACTAAGGCCAAAAATCCAAACCCTAACGCTAGCATGCCTTCAGTGATTAATGCATATCGCTGGCTGCGCTGGATAAATAGCCAGCCTAAGCCAAGATAAACCGCGCCTAAAACGGCACTGACAATAGTCAAAGCATGAGGAATATCTTCTAATAAAGCAGAAAATAAGCCAAAGGCCAGTAGCGGTACTGAAAACAGTAAGCCGGTATCAATAGGGAATAAATACGTGCTATTGCGTACATGGACTTCATTTAAATGCTCTATATTATCTGCGCTATCGGTATGGCCGAGGTCTTTTTCATTGAGCGTGTTATAGGCAATGATTTGTTGCGCATAGCGAATCACGACAAAGAGATACAACATTAAATGTAGGGCAACCAGCAACATCAATGACCAGCGCTGTGTCTCAATGATGGTGGTTAAGTTCTCACTTATGCCCCAGTAGTAGGCCAAGCCAAAGGTTACCGTCACACCGAATAAGTTCAATATTTTCCATGGTCGATAATGAGCGATGACGGCAATCGTGACGTTCAATAATAGATAATAGCTGAACAAGGCCACCAAGCTGCCAGTATCATCACTGGTCAAAATAGGCGCAAAGAAACCACCAGATAATGACAGTAAGGCTAAAGGAAAAGCGTTCTGACGGACGGCGAGCGCAATGGTGATAGCGGACAATAACCCAAGTCCGATAAAGCTCGGTAAACTCGGAATGATTTCATAAACGCTGTATGCAAAAAAGGTGCTTAAATATGCAATGGCTAAACCTGCGCCTTGTAAAGTAATACCATAAGAAAAGCGTTTGGCGGTTAATTTCAGCCCCAATCCCGCCAATCCTAACCCTACGCCACCGATTGCCATCAGCTTGAAGGCAATCGGAATCTCAATATAATCACTCAGTAAGCGCAGTAATAGTACGACGCCCACCAGTAGTACCAATACACCGACCCGCACCACTAAATTGCCACCAAAAAACCAGTTTTTAACAGAGTGGAATAGCGAGGTGACGATAGGTAGCGAGCGCTCATCCGGTTGAATAGATGTGATGGGCGTTTTGTTTTTGATTAAATTTGGGTTTTCTACAAGTTTATTATTAGAAGTGTTGGATACAGGGGTTACTGTCAGGTCTGAGGTAGAAGAAACCGTTGGCGGTAATGATGGCCACGTAGATGTCGGGGTATCGGTTGCTGATTCTTTTGTATTAACGGATGTATTTTCAGTAATATGCTCTGAAATAGTATCGTCGTTAGTATAAAAGTTCTTGTTAGCTAAGTGACGGTTACTATCTTTTTGCTGCTCAAGCTCGGCTTGTAGCTTGGTGACATCACGGTGCAGTTGTCCAATATGCCGATTTATCCTGACATATAGGGCGACCACCACAATTAATAGTGCGGTAAAAGCCATCCAGCCTAATTGGGCTATTAATAGATAGAACATCCTCATTACTCAATACAGCTTATAATGCAGTGATAATGACGCTATTTTCCTAGAAGTACAACACTGTCCTTGCGACTTATAGTCAAAGAACGACTAAACTGCTACTGCGTTACCCTCCTTAAATTTACTACTTGTACAATTTGCAGTCGGCTGTCTTGTATCTGTTTTAGACTTTTTTGACCATATTTGAAAAGTAACTTATGAAAAGCTATTCAAAAAGAAGGGCCGCTTAAATATTAAGCGGCCCTTCTTTTTCTTTTATTTGCTATTTAAGCTTTACGATATACAGAGAGCATTTAGGCTTCTCTGCTGTTGCAACTTATGCCAAGTTAGCTTTCATAAACTCAAGCATGTTTTCCCAGCTCTGCTTTGCAGCGGCTTCATTGTAGCCAAGATCCACTTCATTTTTGGCAGCACGCTCATCAGCATGCGGGTTGGTAAACCCATGCTTAGCATTGTCATAGACATCGATAGTGTAGTCAACATCGGCGGCATCTAGCTCTGATTTTAGACCTTCGATGGCATCCATTGAGACCATTGAGTCATCGCGGCCATGGGCGACCAATACTTTGGCAGTGAAGTTTTTGTCTGCTGGTTGTTTTGGTGATGGGTTACCATGGAACGTGGCAACTGCTTTTAACGGCATACCTTCGCGTGCCATGTCCAATACAATTTTTCCGCCGAAGCAATAGCCAATCGCTGCTAAGTTGTCACCATCAACGGCTAGTTGGTCACTGAAGTCATTAAGAATTAGACGGCAGCGTGCCATCAGCATGTCTTGATCAGCAAGTACTTGCTCCATCCACATATTGGCTTGCGCTGCATCGGTGGTCAATTTACCTTCGCCATAGACATCCATTGCTACTGCTGCATAACCTGCTTCTGCCAAGCGCTCGACCACTGATTTTGGATGCTCGACCACGCCCCACCATTCTGGTGCGACTAAAATACCTGGCACTGAGTTATCGTCTGATGCGTTTTCTGGCAATGCGACATAGCTAATAAGTTCGATGCCATTTTCGGTCGTGCTGATTAATTCAAATGTTTTAATTGACATATTATTGTCCTTTTTTATGTTGTGAGTTTTATTTATTTGTCATTGTAATAGTTCGTTTTTCTAACTTGTACTACCTTAACGCCCATAATCAGCAAAAACAGCTATAATAGTGTAACGCTCTTTATCAAAATGCTACTGCGACGCTATGACTATAAATTTGTTGAACAAATCCGCTGATAATTTACCTGATATTGCTGTTTCGCAGGTGCAATCAGAACCAAAACCAATCGTGAGCCTGTTTTCTGACAGCGAATCAAATGAAGCGTCTGAGACATTGCGCCCACAGTTTTGGGAACGTTTTAAGCTAGATGAATTGAACCATAGCGAATGGGAAGCGTTATGTGATGGTTGTGGCAGTTGCTGTTTAATTAAGTACATCGATGAAGATGAGAATGGCGATGTGGACGAAGAGCTGGTCGAGTACACCGATGTCACTTGTCAGCTGATGGATTGTGCGACGGGATACTGTGGTCACTATGCGACACGTCAAGAGCATGTCCCTGACTGTATTCAATTGACCATGGACAACCTGCCGCAAATGATGTGGCTACCATCGCACTGTGCCTATAAACGTTTGTACAAAGGACAAAGCTTACCAAGCTGGCATTTATTATTGACTCAAGATGCGGTGGTCACACAACAACAAATGCGCGCTGTTAATGTCGGTGTGGCAGGGCGCTGTGTCTCCGAGACGGGCATGTCTGATGAAGAAATGGAAGATCGTGTGGTTCATTGGGTAAACCCTTAGCCAACCTTCGTCAACCCTGTATAAATGCCAGATTATTTTTAGTCAGAAGCCTGAGCCGCAGATTTGGCTTTGGCTTCCGCGCTATCTTGTGAATCAGCCAGTGGCGGGATAGGGATGTCTTGACGAATCTGCTCGGAGAAATCACTGCCATTGATGCCAGACGCTAGGTTCACTTTATTATCAAACCCTTTAACCTTTGGGTTGATATGGGTATGCTCGTACCACGTATCCATTGACCACGGCTGACCATGGCTTTCTGGGTCGGCATCTAACATGCCGACATTATATAGATAGTTCGGTAGCCAGCCAGAGACCCAAATGCGGTAATCCCATGGCAGACGATCGCCACTGACGATACGCGCCATATAAAAAATAATATTGGTACAGTTACTGACCAGCGTATTGTACCAAGCAGGCTTTGCATTCAGCTCATCGGCAGCCGTCAAGTAAGACTCAAATAGTGATTTGACCTCGTGTTGCTGCAAGTTGCTAACAGGAAATAGATAAACTTGCTCGCCGCGCGCGTTACTACGTGTGTAGATAATATCGCGCTCTTCTGCCGCTATCAGGCTGAGCTCATAACGTCTAAAAAACCCAGCGAGGGCAGAAAATGACTCACCCTTTTCTTTACGAATCTCAAATGAAAAGGAGAGTGGTCGATCATCTTCGAAGCGAAAGCTGACTAAGGTATGGGCAATCAGTGGCCCCATCCAATAAGAGTTGATGACATCGACACCAGAGAGCTTGGACATATCGATCATACGAGTATCCCAATGCGCGGTGGCATCCTCGGCAGTATGCCAGTCAAAGTTGCGAATATTGGTCAGGGTAATCAAATCAGGGTTGGTTGCATCACGCTCATAAGAGACACGCTGGCTGACTTCACTCATCCAGTCATGCTCTTGCTGCGGTTCAATAGAAAAAAACCAACCAACGCCACAAAACCAAATCGCAGCATATAAAGCCGTTAACCACTTAGTTCTGGTTTTGCCGCTGGTTTTTGCTTGACTCGTCAAGGGTTGGCTATCTGGTTGCTTAGCACCTTTTGGCCAATAGCGGCTTTTGAGCAATGCTGTCAGTACACCAACAATCATGATCCCCGCTAACCAAGTGATCGCTGAACGCTCGCCAAATTGATACCAAATGGCAAGCAGTAACCAAATGGCTGATAGTAATAAAGTGATGATGATTAGACACTGTACAATATAATGTCGCCACGTAGGCTTTGATGAAGTGTCATTCACAGAGTTATTTTTCACAGAGTTGCTTTCTACGTTATGGTTATTTACGTTGCTGTTATCTACATTAGGATCATCTAGGCCGCTATGATTTACGCTACCAAGAGCCAAGTCATTATCTGAACGACGATGATTTGAGCGCGGCGAAAGCAGGCGAGAAAAAACAGAACGTAGCGACATAGCGTTTTTCCTAATGAATTGAGGCTTTGACCATAGCAAAATTCATAACACACTGACAATACAATTTGAGTGAATTTGTCGTTGAATGTCGGTGAGTCATAAGATAAAGTGAAGCTAATTTGTCGTGGTTTGTTTATGATTTAATAAGCAATTAATGATACGCGACCTATTTTGTTTACAGTTTTTATCCCCATCTACGTCTTACCTGTTGTTTGTTCTTACTTTGATTTTTATTAACTAAATTTTTATTAACTAAAGAGGTTAAATCACACCACCATGTCTGACGACACTCCCAGCCCGAGTAGTTGGTCGATGCGCGGCTTAAAACGCTGGCTATCGACCGCCCCTGAAACCCGTGATGAATTGATTCGTTTGGTACAAGACTCGCGTCAGTTCTTAGAGCCTGATACTGTCGATATGCTAGAAGGCGTGCTCGATTTGCCTGCGACACAAGTGCGTGAAATCATGACACCACGTCCGCAAGTGGTTGGTCTGCATGAGAGCACCAGTCTGGCCGAAGTGATGGATATCATTCTTGAGACCACACACTCGCGCTATCCTGTTTTTGACAGTCAAGATGACGATGCCGTCATTGGTATCCTATTGGCAAAAGATTTGATCCCTATTCTCGTCCATATGGTGCGTAACCAAGAAGATAAAATAGACAGCAAACGTCTCAGAGATTTGGTGCGTCAGCCGCTATATATTAGTGAGACTGCGCGTTCTGATACCTTGTTACGTTCACTACAGCGCACGCAAGTGCATATGGCCATTGTCGTCGATGAGTTTGGTAACTTTGGCGGTGTGGTCACCATGGAAGATTTGCTCGAGGAAATCGTTGGTGATATCGTCGATGAGCATGATGACTTTGATGAAGACAGTGATATTAATAATATTATCGCCGATCCTGAAAAGCCAAACACGTGGCGTGTGCAGGCGTCTACAGTGATAGAAGACTGTAATGATGAGCTTGGCTGTCATTTTGATGATACCGATGTCGATACGATGGGCGGTCTGGTCATGCAAGCACTTGGCTTCGTGGGTGATCTAGAAGGTGAGAGCGTTATAATAGATGATTGGAAAATCACCATTACTGATGTCGAAGGACGTTTTATCCAAAATTTAGAGTTGACCAAAACAGATGTTAATCAGCAAGTTTTGATAGGCAGTCATTGATCTGGTGCTAGGGCGTGTCCTCAATTCAATCGATAGCCCTCTAAATGGGTTAAAAATGGCTAAATCTTGCCAAATGGCGTCAAATAGCTGACTAATATCTCGATATTATCTGCGCTACTTTCCTTGTTTGACTGCGATTTATCTCATTTTTATCACCATTTTTAAAATGAGGACACGCCCTAGTCATCTAAAAGCTTATCGAGAAATATAAGAAAAACACGATTGCGGTCGTGTTTTTTTTGGTCTGCTATTAGGGTTTGCTACGCAATGTTACCTATTAATGGGTTGAGACTGGTATCATGGGCAGGTTTAATTTTTAGATACGGTATGGAATATTATACGGTCAGTTTCAGCCTAGTTTTTACCTGAATACTGACGCTTAAAATTTTGAAAAATATGGTTTTGGATACCTGCTATGCGTCTGTCTACTGTTGATTTGCAAAAACGCCTGAACCCCGAGAAGCCAAAGGGCTTACCTCTAGCATTGACCGTGCTAATTGCCTTGCTGGCAGGTGCGGTGTTTATCTTTGCACTCGCGCCCTATGGCGTGTGGCCTGTAGCATTGGTATCGCCTGCTATTTTATATGCATTATTGATGCCTGATATGAGCGGTAAACGTGCTTTTCTTATCGGTCAAGCCTATGGCACAGGGCTTTTTTGTGTAGGCGCGTTTTGGCTTTACACTTCCATTCATACGTATGGTGCCATTCCAGTATGGCTTGCGCTACTTATGATTGCCATTATGGGGCTAGGCATGGGCTTGTTCCATGGATTTTTGGCACTGGCTTTCAATCGGATGGTTGGCCGTCAGCCGTTATCCTTTGCCGCGCTTTGGATATTACAAGAGTGGATGAAGACGTGGTTACTCACTGGATTTCCGTGGTTGTTTGTTGGCTACGCCTTTACAGAGCAAGCTTGGCTGTCATCGCTCGCACCAGTCGCTGGGGTGTTTGCTATCTCGTTCGTTGCCGTATTATTGGCAGCCAGCGTGGTCGAGCTGTTGCGTCGCCGTGGCGGTTATATGATTCCTTCGATCGCTTTGTTAGTAATTAGCAGCGCTTTATGGCTGATAAATCCGCAATGGACCAAGCCAAAAGGTACACCTGATCTATCTGTATCGTTGATTCAAGGCAATATCCCTCAAGACCTAAAATGGTTGAATGAATATCAACTCGAAACTCTAAATATCTATGCAACGCTAACGAGTACAGAATGGGGAAGTGATCTTGTGTTATGGCCTGAATCGTCCATTCCTATGTCTCAGCTCGCTGCAGCTGACTTTATCAATGAAATGGCAAAATTGGCCAATGAGACTGATACGACATGGGTGACGGGCATACCTTATGTGGATGAAGCCGCCTACGATGCCAGTACCGATAAATATGCACCGTTTTATAATAGTGTGATTGCATTGGGCGCAGAGGGAGAAGGGTTGTATAAAAAGCAGCGTCTGGTACCGTTTGGTGAGTACATTCCGTTTCAGGGATTGCTAGATGTTTTGCCTGATCTGGCTGGCAGTCAAGATATCATGAGCTATAGCCGTGGCAGTGACGAGCAGTCACCACTGCGTGTACGTGGTCATAATTTAGGTACGGCAATATGTTATGAAGTGGCCTATCCTGATACCACCCGTAGGAATGCGGTCGGTACGGACTTTTTATTGACGATCTCAAACGATGCATGGTTTGGTAAGTCGGCAGGTCCATTGCAACATTTACAGATGGTACAGATGCGTGCGTTAGAGAATGGTCGTTGGTTTATGCGTGCGACCAACACGGGGGTCACGGCTATTATCGATCACAAAGGCCATATCGTTGAGCGTGCCCCGCAGTTTGAGCGCACTGTATTACGAGGTAATGTCCAAGCACGCGTTGGCAGTACGCCTTATATGCGCTTCGGTAATTATCCTATTTTGTTCATTATGGCGCTGCTATTGCTATTAAGCTATTTTGGCAAGCGTGGGGTCGCTCAACTGCGTTTGGGTGCGTCACGCAAATAAGAGATGGTGCTCGACTATAAAAGAGACTGGCAAAATTTGTCGATAATAAATCCTTTAAATACTTAAGGGTTTTAACAAATCGGTACAAATTGCGATATAATAGGCCAATATTTCAAATATTTTGTGCAAGGTGGATCAGGTATGTCAGAAGGTATCGTCAATAACAATCCAAAAAAAGAGCTGTTATACACTTTAGGTGGCATTGCCTTGTTTTTAGGTATTGTCTTACTTATTGGTGTTTCTGGATTTTTACGTCCAGCAGGACAGCACATTACTGTTCAGACTGCTGATGAAACAGCACCAGCAGAAACTGACACTGCAGCAGATGCAACTGTCACGCCAGCCACAGATGCTGGAGATTCTACTGCTGAAGGTTCTACTGACAGCGCAGTAGTAACTGCCGAAGCAGGTACCGCGACTGCATCGGGCACCGTAAGCCAAGCCGCTGTTGCTGATGCCGATTTGACCGCAGAGCAAGCAGATGGTGATTTAGAAGCTGGCGACGCAGCTGATGATACGGCAGTGGCACAGTAGTCTGTAGTATGGTCATTTTGATCTAATAGTGCTACTTAGCTATCAAGTGATAGGTATTCAAGTAACAGATATTCAAGTGACAGCATTATGAAGTCTCTATCAACAGTGCTATAAGTATAATAGTAGTGTCTTCGAGACTCATAAAAAAAGCCCGTTCTCAACTATTGAGAACGGGCTTTTTTTTGTGAGTATTTGTGTAATTTTTAACCAATTTTTTCTTTACTTGAATATAACCAAGTGCAACAATACTTCGCCTATATGACCGCCCATCGGAATAAATAGGGGCTTGGTCATTACCAATATGATCTTTAAAGGAATAAAGTTATGGGCACAGAAACAGGATCGGGGGCTCATGCTGCTGAATTAGACGCACTAGATACTGGCTTTATGGGGCATCCAACGCCGCTACGTCCATTGTTTTTCACTGAGATGTGGGAGCGTTTTTCTTATTATAGTATTCGCCCGCTACTGGTCTTATTTATGGTGGCGACGGTAGGTAGTGGTGGTTTTGGCTTTGATGAGGTCACGGCTTCTGCTATCTACGGTATTTTCGCGGGTTCATTGTACTTGGCAGCTGTACCTGGGGGCTGGCTAGCAGATAACTGGCTAGGTCAGGAGAGAGCACTGTGGTGGGGCAGTATTATCATTGCCCTTGGCCATTTGTGTATTGCACTCTCTGCTATGTTTGGCATGACACTGTTCTTTGTCGGTTTAATCTGTATTGTCTTGGGCTCAGGGTTATTTAAGACCTGTATCTCAGTGATGGTTGGAGCCCTATACCCGAAAGGTGACTCTCGCCGTGATGGCGGTTTTACCTTGTTCTATATGGGTATTAACATCGGCGCGTTATTGGCTGCGCTGATCGTTGGTGTATTCAAAGAAAAAGGTATGTGGCATGTCGGCTTTGGCGTTGGTGGCTTGGGTATGCTGGTCTCATTACTCATATATCGCTTTGTGGCACAAAAGAATTTAACAAAATATGCTCGAGCTAAAGGTATCTCTGCCGAGTGGGAAAAATCCAATGATCAATACAAAAATGTCGGTCGCTGGGTTGGTGGTTTTGTAGCATTATTAGTAGCTGTAGTGCTATTGGTTTCTACAGGAATGATATCGTTCAATCCTGAGATGGTTGCAGAGTATATGACTTATATCATCGCTGCGGTGGTCATCCTATACTTCGCTATTATGTTCATTTCACCTAAGCTAGATAAAACAGACAAGCTGCGTTTGTTAATTTGCTTTATCTTAATCATTGGTTCGACGCTGTTTTGGTCGAGCTTTGAGCAGCAGCCAACGTCTTTTAACTTGTTTGCTGATCGTTATACCGATCTTAACGTTTTAGGCTTTGAAGTCCCTAGTATTTGGTTCCAGTCATTGAACCCTTTATTTATTTTAATATTGGCACCTATCATCAGTATCATCTGGGTCAAGCTTGGGAACCGAGGACTTGAGCCGAGCAGTATGGCTAAGTTTGCACTGGGTATGCTACTGGCTGCTGCTGGTTTTGCATTGATGATTTTTGCTTCAAAAAGCATCTTAGCGCCTGGTGCTGGCTTGGCATCGCCACTATGGTTAGTAGGTAGTTTATTATTATTGACGCTAGGTGAGTTAGCACTAAGTCCCGTTGGTTTATCTGCAATGACGAAGCTGGCGCCAGAGGGTATGCAAGGTCAAATGATGGGTCTGTTCTTTGCTTCTATTGCCATGGGTAACTTGGTTGCGGCTTTCTTTGGTGGTCATGTATCTGCTGACAAAATCGAAGGGTTGCCAGGTCTATTTACAACCATGACAATATTCTTGGTGGTTACGGCTATATTCTTGCTGATATTAGCAAAACCTATCAATAAAATGCTCAAAGATAGTGAGCGTGAGAAACAGCTAGCCAAGCAATAAGGTATAGTTTATTCACTATAAAACCGCTACAGCGTCAACCTCGCTAACCATACGAATGTATAGCTTGCACTCGGTTTTCTTGTATCGATATTATTTTGGATTAACTATAGGCTGATATACATTTGTGAATAACAACAGTACAAGTGACGTATGATGAGACGTGTTACCATTATTGGTAGCACGTTTTATTGTTTCAATTGGTGAGATATTTCTCTTGCGCCATTGAAACCCTGCTATCTGCCCAAACATCTAATGGTGTTCTGCTGTCATACGATTCTGCTTTAATCCTAGGTAGTTCTGTTTGCTTGGTTATTTGCAAACCTTTAACTCCTAAACGATTGAATGTAACTAACTCTAATTCTAATAATAATCGGTCAATGAATGCTTAAACTGTTTCCGCTCGAATAAGACGACTATCTATAGTCGCCTCACAGCAATAATTTGCTAAATCTAATTTCTTTCGAATTAATTGCTCTATCTCTAATAAGGACACTTTTAATGAATAAACAAACCATCCACGATCGTATCGATAGTCTGCGTCAGACAATCGCTGCACAAGACCTGACGGCAATTATCGTACCATCTGCCGATCCACATTTATCTGAGTACTTGCCTGAATATTGGCAAGCACGCTTATGGCTGTCAGGATTCACAGGTTCGGTCGGTACGCTCGTTGTGACTGCTGACTTTGCTGGTCTGTGGACAGACAGTCGCTATTGGGTACACGCCGCTGATCAGTTAGACGGCACAGGTATTACTTTAGAGAAGCTGGCTCCAGGTCAGCCGAATCATATCGATTGGCTAGCTGAGCATTTACAGGAAGGTGATAGTGTAGCAGTCGATGGCAATGTGTTGTCTATCGCTGAGCAGGATCGATTGTTGAATGCATTTGATGCTAATGACATTACCTTAATCACTGAGCGTGACGTGTTGACAGAAATATGGACAGACCGTCCAGCGCTACCAGCTGCCAAGTTATATGCTCACGATGAACAGTTTCTTGCTCAGTCTGCCACCTCAAAACTTGCCGCTGTGCGTGCAGGTATGGCAGAGGCAGGAGCGACGCATCATTTACTTTCAAGTTTAGATGACATCGCATGGTTGACCAACTTACGCGGTGCGGATGTTGATTATAACCCTGTGTTTTTGTCACACATGCTCATCAGTGAAAACGACGCGACGTTGTTTATTGATAACAATAAAGTCAGTGCTGATATCGCCACGGCCCTAAAAGATAGTGGTATCACGATTGCTGATTATGATGCAGTACAAGAGGCATTGAGCGCGTTGACGCCAGAAGACTTATTGTTATTAGATCCAAGTAAAGTTGCAGTCGGTACGCTATCGAAGATGGCAGACGGTATCGGCTTTATTGAGCAAATGGCGCCAAGTACGTTACTTAAATCTGTTAAAGCTGATGCTGATATCGATCATGTGCGTGAGGCAATGCGTCAAGATGGTGCTGCCTTAGCTGAGTTTTTTGCGACATTTGAGCAGCGCCTAGCAAACGGTGAGCGTTTAAGTGAGTTAGACGTGGATAGCATGCTAATCGACGTACGTAGTCAGCAGCCACACTATGTATCGCCAAGCTTTCCAACGATTGCAGGTTTTAATGAAAACGGTGCGTTGCCACATTACCGCGCAACACCAGAAAAATACAGCTACCTTGATGTGGCCGAGGGCGAGGGTGGGCTACTACTGATTGATTCAGGCGCGCAATATCAAAACGGCACGACTGATATCACTCGTGTGGTCGGTATCGGGCAAGTCAATTCTGAGCATAAACGTGACTTTACCACAGTGCTAAAAGCCCATATTGCATTGGCAAAAGCACATTTTCCTGACGGTATCGCTTCACCTTTAATCGATGCTATTTGCCGTGCACCTCTATGGCAGGCACAGATGGACTATGGTCATGGTACCGGTCATGGGGTTGGTTACTTCTTAAACGTTCATGAAGGCCCACAAGTCATTGCTTATAGTGCCAGTACGCCAAAAGAGCGTGCGATGAAAGAAGGTATGATTTCAAGTAATGAGCCAGGTCTGTACCGTGAAGGCAAGTGGGGCATCCGCATCGAAAACCTAATGGTTAACACGCGCGTGGCAAGCCCAACCGAAACGGAATTTGGTGATTTCCTGCATTTTGAAACCGTTACCTACTGTCCGATAGATACTCGTTTGATTGAGCCGTCATTATTAAATCAAGTAGAGATTGACTGGCTTAACGACTATCACAGCCAAGTGTATGCAGAGCTAAAAGACCGTGTTGACGGTGCAGCACTTGAATGGCTCACTGAGCGTACGCAGGCTATTTAATACCAATGCCAAAGATTAGGGTTGGTTGTAGCAAGCTTGTTTAGCTCGTAATGCATAAAATAGAAAAAGCCCTGTAAATCATTTACAGGGCTTTTTCGTTATCGGAACGCAGCATTTAGCTTCGTTATGATTCTTTATTGGTCTGTGAATTATCTTGATCACTTAGATTTTGAATGACTTCAGCACGTAACCAAGATTTTAGGTTTTCAGACATTAGCATCATTTGCTCACTGAGGTAATCATCAATTTGCACCTCAAGTTCACGGATCAGTTCTTGATGCGTGGTACTCAGTTTGGCATCTTTCAATGCTAACTTGATGGCAGTACTGGCTTTATCGTTGATGGCTTTAATAGCGCTATCATTTTTAACGCTGCTATCATTATCAACCGTATTGTCTTCAACAGCGTTTGCATGTTCGCTGATGGTTTTGTGGTTCGGCGTAGGGTTTTCAGTAGCCACGCTTTGGGTATTATTTTTTTCAAAGTTACCAGCGATATTGCTATTACTGTTTGCTTTATAAGTAGCATGTATATCGATCGCTACTACTGACTTGTCATTATTTCTCTTATCAGCTGCTAGTGCTGCCTTCTTTTCTTGTTCTTTTTGTGCAGCCTCTGCTTCTTCACGTAGCTGGGCCTCTTCTTTTAACCTAGCCCCTTCTTTAAGCTTGGCGTCCTCTGCTGCTTTTGTTTTTTGCGCTTCTTCGACACGTTGTTGTTCAGCAGCTGCACGCGATTGCTCTTGCTTATCGGCAATGGCCTTCGCAATGGCTTGCTCGGCTTCATGGTTTTCGTAGAGCTCATCGATATGAGCATCTAAATCATGGGTTTGAAATTCAAAGCTCTCAAAGGGTGTATCGCTTTGCAGTAAATTGGTGATGTCTTTTAGCTCTTGAGTAATAGCTGCGCGGATGGGTTCAGGCGCACACGTCCAGCGTTGGTAAAACTGATGGGAAAATGAGTAGCTTGACATGGTATCTTCCATAAATGTTCCAAAAATTACCCCTTATCATACGCAAGTATGATAAGGGGCTGCAAGTGGACAAACGTAGTCAGTCTGACGGTATCGTTACATTTTCGCTCTTAAGACGTTATGATCGGCTGCTTTTATGACCATTTTGCAAAAATCAATGAACCGTTAGTGCCACCAAAGCCAAAGCTATTAGATACCGCATATTGTAAGTTTTCGACTTTACGTGATTGGTTGGCCACATAGTCGAGGTTGCAATTGTCTTCGAGATTATCCAAGTTAATGGTAGGTGGTACATGCTGATGCTGAAGCGCCATCACAGTGAAAATAGCTTCAATACCGCCCGCAGCGCCAAGCAAATGGCCTGTCATAGACTTGGTGGAGCTGACCAATATGGTGTCTTTAACTGCTGAAAAAACGGTTTCGATAGCTAGTGATTCGGCGACATCGCCAGCGGGTGTGCTGGTACCATGTGCATTGACATAACCCACGCAAGACGCCTCGATACCCGCATCATGAATTGCATTTTGCATGGCTCGTGCAGCACCGCTACCGTCTTCTGGTGGCGAGGTAATGTGGCTGGCATCATCACTCATGCCAAACCCAACCAGTTCTGCCAATATCGTCGCACCACGTGCTTTAGCATGAGCAAGGCTTTCTAATACCATTACACCAGCACCATCACCGAGTACAAAACCATCACGGTCTTTATCAAAAGGACGAGAGGCTTTGGTTGGCTCATCATTGCGTGTTGATAATGCATGCATCGCGGCAAAACCAGACATACCTAAAGGACTTGAGCCTTTTTCACTACCACCTGCCAGCATGACATCGGCATCACCATGCGCAATCAATCGCGCCGCTAAACCAATGGCGTGCGTTGAGGTTGTACAGGCTGTTGATGTAGCAAGGTTAGGGCCTTTTAGCTTATGTTTGATGGCTACAAGACCGGCTGCCATATTTACAATAGAGCCAGGAATAATAAAAGGCGATACTTTTTTTGGCCCGTGAGCATTGAGCGTCGCACAGCTGTTTTCGATGGTTTGAATACCACCAATACCTGACCCAATAATCACGCCAAAACGTTCTTGATCGACATTCTTAACGGGCGCATCAGCGGCACCAATCTCATCGATGAAGCCAGCATCATGTAAGGCCATGGTAGTTGCACCGATGGCATAATGCATAAACTCATCATAGCGGCGCGCATCTTTTGCATTCATATATTGCTTGGCATCGAAGTCTTTGACCACACCGGCAATTTGAGCGCGGTATTCTGTGGCATCAAAATGAGTGATAGGTACGATACCACTTACGCCATCCAGCAGGTTTGCCCATGTACTATCGAGATCTAGACCCAGTGGTGTGATGGCTCCCATACCGGTAACGACTACTCGAGAGTAATCATCGCGCTCATAGTGAGGCTTTTTTGGACGGCGCTTTGTGCCAGTAGTCGTAGATGGTGTGGCTGTATTGATGTCTTGGCTCATGCTATATATCCTGTACTTGCGTTCCTAGAAGGATGGGTTCTTCTGATATTAAGTGATTGTGCTGTCGTCATATCGTTTGTTACTGTCGCGTTATACTCTTTATAGCGTTATACATGCATTTTTACAACCATTATAAAACACTTAAGTTTACATGTGTAAACTTAAGTGAGCTTATGAAGACTAATGAGTGTGTCAAAGGTTACTTGCTGCTTTAAGGGTTTGTTGTTTGAATAGTATAAAGGTATTGCTGATGACTGCCTACACTTTGACTATACAGTCTATCCACGATAATGCCGCTACTATCCACGGTAAAGACATTGTATTGTCGTCTCGCTAAATATACTCATATATAACTTATACTCGGTTTATTTATATCAATGTACCGAGAATATAAATATAACCATGTTTTGTGGGGCAGGTAATAGCAACACGTGCTAGTGAGACCAGCGATATGGTAATGAGAGCTGCTAAGCAAAACACACTTGCCCCAACACCACGTTTTTACTCGCACCTGTCACTGCTGGCAAATTACCTGTTTCACCCATCAACGTCTGTCTCGCTAGCCATGCAAAAGCAACGGCTTCTACCCATGTTGGATCCAGCCCTAAGCTCGCAGTCGTTTCTACTGTGCAATGAGGAAGGTTTGCCTGCAAGCGCGTCATTAAATAGCTATTCAATGCACCGCCACCGCAGACGTATACTGCAGTATTTTTATTAGCGTCGATACATTGATTAATTTGCGCACTCGCGCTGATGGCCGTCAGCTCAGTGATTGTGGCCTGTACATCTGCTGAGGAATAACGAATGATAGCAGATGCTTGTTCGAATTTTTGTAGCTCGTCTTGCAGCCATGCTAAGTTAAAGTCTTCACGGCCAGTACTTTTGGGATAAGGTTTTGCAAAAAACGGATGTTCCAACAGCTGGTAGAGCAGCGGCTCAATGATCTGACCAGACTGCGCCCATGCACCACCAGCATCATAATCTTTATCCGTATGCAACGCTGTCCACGCATCCAATAATAAATTGGCAGGGCCAGTGTCGTAACCCACAACGCCATAGCCTACGACACTATCTACAACATTACCTATGACATTGTCTGGTTGATTTGATGAGTTATTAGAAGTCGCTGGCAAGACAGTGATATTAGCAATACCGCCCAAGTTCAATAACACACGAGTGCTGTCAGGCGTGGCAAACAGCGCTTGATGAAAGGCTGGAACCAGCGGTGCACCTTGACCACCAACGGCCATATCACGGCGCCTGAAATCGCTAACCACACTGATACCTGTGCGCTCCGCGATGATATTGGCATCGAGCAACTGCAAGCTAAATCCCATTTGCGGACGATGGCGCACAGTCTGTCCATGACAGCCAATGGCTAGCACCAACTCTACATCGGTATCAGCTTGTTTTAATAGAGTATTGACCACCTCACTTGCAAACTCACCATACTCGCGGCTCGCCCAGCCGAACCAGTCCAGCTCGCTGTTTGGTTCGTCAGCTGTGGGTGTCAATGTCTGAACACCGTTGGGCTGACATAATGCCAATAATACTTCACGTAGTCGCGGTGGGAAGTCTTGGCTATAAGAAGCTAACAAACGCATGGGCTGCTGAGCCTCGTCTCCATTACCAGTATCTGTACCGAATTGACAAAGAACGGCATCCATACCGTCCAAACTGGTGCCCGACATCATGCCGATATATAAGCCATCATCGAAGTTTTCAAACACAGTCTGCTCAAGTGCCTCAGTAAGTGTGGCATAATTTAAATCGTCAATATTTTCCAAGCTATTACCCAAATCACTGTTCATCTCTGAATCTGGATGAATATTGTGTTGAGTATCAGCAATCGATGCGGGGTTGGTCATGGCAATTTACCTTAAAAAACGCTAGTATATCCGTCAAATTCTAACATCTTTTGCGGTCTACGAGACCTTAATACCATTCCCAAAATCAGAGCAGCAAGGAAAACGAGTGTAAGTCCTGCATTTATTACGCTAAACGCGTTTATCATCGCTCATCGTATTTTTTGGTTTGGTATGATTTAGTATACATAGCCCAAACGTTTAACCCTCAATAAAGACAATAAAGAGATCATCATGACCACGCAAACTTACACCCTAGAAGAACAACTAGCCCTTATCCAGCGCGGAACACAAGAAATCCTATCTGAAGAGGATTTAGTGGCGAAGCTTAAGCTAAACCGTCCATTGCGTATCAAGGCAGGCTTTGATCCTACCGCACCTGACTTGCATTTCGGTCATACCGTACTAATCAATAAGCTTAAGCACTTTCAAGACTTGGGTCATGAGATTTATTTCTTAATCGGTGATTATACTGCCAAGATTGGCGATCCTTCTGGCAAAAACAGCACGCGTCCACCATTGACTGATGAGCAAATCAAAGCCAATGCCAGGACCTATGCTGAGCAAGTATTTAAAATTTTGGACAAAGAAAAAACCCGTGTGGTCTTTAACTCAGAATGGTTCAATGACATGAGCGCCGCTGATATGATTCAGCTTGCCAGTCAGCAAACCGTTTCGCGTATGTTAGAGCGTGATGACTTCTCTAAGCGCTATGCCTCACAGACCCCAATCTCTATCCATGAGTTTTTGTATCCGCTCGTGCAAGGCTATGATTCTATCGCGTTAAAAGCTGATGTTGAGCTTGGCGGTACCGATCAAACCTTTAACCTATTAATGGGTCGCACGTTGCAAGGTCGTTATGGTCAAGAGCAGCAAGTATGTATCACCGTACCAATTTTGGAAGGGTTAGACGGCGTTAATAAAATGTCTAAGTCTCTAAATAACTACGTGGCCATTTATGATGCACCGGGTACGATGTACCAAAAAATCTTATCTATGCCAGATACGCTAATTCGCCGCTACTTTGAATTTTTAAGCTTTAAACCAATGGATGAAGTTGAAGGCTTACTAGCAGAAATGGAAAATGGTCGCAATCCACAAGAAATCAAACGTATTTTAGCCGAAGAGTTGATTGAGCGTTTCCATGATGCTGATGCTGCTGCCAATGCACACAAATCAGCCGGTAATGTCTTAGCTGATGGTGAGTTACCAATCGATTTGCCAGAAGTAACGTTAGATCTAGAAGGTCAGGATGCACTATTTATCACTCAAGTACTTAACCAATCTGGGCTTGCGAAAAACAGCTCATCTGCCAAAGACATGGTAAAACGCGGCGCGGTAAAAGTAGATGGGTACGTGGTTGACGCGGGCTTTAGCTTAACGTCTGGTCAGACAGTTGTTATCCAAGCAGGCAAAAAGGCTTATGCGAAAGTGACAGTTGGTTAATTTAACTATGAACAAACTAGAGAAGCTTGAAGACCTGAAGGCAGAGGTAGATACTCTACAGCGTGGTGATTCTACAGAATGGCAAAACCTTCTTCTTAAGGTAGGAGTCATCATTGATATCTTTTTTGAGAGTAAAAAGAAGTATCATGACGTATTATCTTCTATAAATTTTTACTTTAGGGG